>NZ_JBIWHY010000005.1:0-168624 GCF_044764345.1 Bacillus sp. NPDC094106
GAATTTAAAGAAGATGACTCCTGTTGAATACAGAAATCATCTGCTTGATGTTGCATAACTTTTTTCAAAATGTCCTTTACAAAGGGTACAGATTAGAGTGTAGGTTACTTTTTATTCTGCATAGCAGGGATGTAGATGTCGAAAAATTAAAATGGATTTATATAACATCGATTTACTTGTCATAACTCTTTCATCCGATGTAAAGTTATATATGTAACTGAAATCCTGGAGGTGCAAATCTATGAATACTAGATTAGAAAATTTAATGCAATGGCTACAAGAACAAAACGTGGAGGCTGCATTTTTAACTTCTACACCGAACGTCTTCTACATGACGAACTTCCATTGTGAACCACACGAAAGACTACTCGGTCTATTTGTATTCCAAGAAAAAGAACCCATTTTAATCTGTCCTAAAATGGAAGAAGGTCAAGCTCGAAATGCTGGCTGGGCACATGAAATCATTGGGTTTACTGACACTGATAAACCATGGGATATGATCGCGAAAGCACTTAAAGACCGCGGTATTAGTATAAATACAATTGCAATTGAAAAAGAACATTTAAATGTAGAACGCTATGAAGCATTAACAAAATTATTCCCAAAAGCATCTTTCAAATCTGCGGAAGAAAAAGTACGCGAACTTCGTCTAATTAAAGACGAAAAAGAACTTTCAATCTTACGTCAAGCGGCTTACATGGCTGACTATGCTGTTGAAATTGGTGTAAATGCAATCAAGGAAGATCGCAGCGAATTAGAAGTGTTAGCAATCATCGAACATGAAATGAAGAAAAAAGGCATACATAAAATGTCCTTTGACACAATGGTATTAACAGGTGCAAACTCTGCCTTACCGCACGGTGTACCAGGCGGAAACAAAATGAAGCGCGGTGACTTTGTATTATTTGACTTAGGCGTAATCATTGATGGTTACTGCTCTGACATTACACGTACAGTAGCATTCGGCGACATTTCCGAAGAACAAACACGCATTTATAACACTGTACTAGCAGGTCAATTACAAGCAATTGAATCATGTAAACCAGGTGTTACACTTGGCGAAATCGACCGCGCTGCTCGCTCTGTCATCGCAGACGCAGGCTACGGAGAATTCTTCCCGCACCGCCTTGGTCATGGACTTGGAATTAGCGTACACGAATATCCAGATGTAAAAGAAGGCAACCACTCTCCATTAAAAGAAGGTATGGTCTTCACAATCGAACCAGGTATTTACGTACCAAATGTAGGTGGCGTTCGTATCGAAGATGATGTTTATATCACAAAAGACGGATCAGAAATTTTAACGAAATTCCCGAAAGAATTACAGTTTGTGAAGTAAGAAAAAGGTAGCGATTATGCTACCTTTCCACCCTTAAATAACTGAATTTTCTTTCTTATCTTTTTAAAAGGAGGCATACTATGAAACAACTTCAAAAACAATTAGAAGAACTAAAAGCTAATCATTACACTATAGATTCCACGATAGATATCAATGATTTAAATTTAAAAATGCTCCAACATATCGGTACACCCGATGGCTATTTACGAGACACCTTAATCTTCACAACCTTTTGGCACCTCATCACAAAAGACCATGTTTCGCATAAGCAATTACAACGATTATTATCCCAAAGTATAAGCGAACAATATTTATTTTATAAAGTCACTACAGATGATACGGATGCTGTATTCACTCGATCATTTACAACACTATTAATTGCATTAATCATAAACTCTGATACAAAACATAATTTCTTATCAGAATCTGACATATTAGAAGTAAAAGATAAATTAATTTTATACATGAAGCAAGAACATGATTTCCGTGGGTATGTTGATGATCAGGGGTGGGCTCATAGCATCGCTCATGTCTCGGATGCATTCGATGAACTTGTTAAAAATCCAAAACTTGAAACCTCATATTATCCAGAAATACTACTAACTCTATTAGAAAAAGTAAGTGTACATACAATCCGTTACAATTATGAAGAAGAGGAACGAATAATCACTCCTATCATCGCCATGTTAAAAAATGGGTTAAGTGAAAAAGAACTGATTGTATCCTTACGTTCTTTAGTACATCAAATGCAAGTTCAAAAAACAGAGTTATCTATCATACCGTATGAAACGTTATACAGAAATATAAAATCATTTTTACGAAGCTTATTCTTTCGATTACGAACAAATTCTATATGCAAAGAAACAGAAATTGAGATTGAAAACTTATTTAAAAATTTTCGTCAATACAAGTAAAAAGAAGGTCTCTCAAAAAGTACCTTCTTTCATCTCACTAATATTGAGTTGAAACTTCACAATCCAAACCGAGAAAAGGTGTACAAAAATCGCAATGGCCATACATGCACCGCTCAAAAAAGTTAAAATCGGGTGCGAGTATGAATGCCCTAAACAATAAGATACTCCAATAAAAAACATTGTTATGTATATATAGATTGCTCCATGTATTTGCTTCATATTTGCCCCCTTTTTCATCATATTATAACATAAATTTTCTAACTATTCTTATTTGTCTATTTTAATCGATATTTCTCAACTGTTACACCTCTTACAGCTGCTTATATATGGTGCCCCTTGTAACTTGATTTAATCGTTTTTCTTTCCGATATAAACCGCGGCTCTGATTAATTACAACGTGGAATAACCACGGTATTAATGCTCTAACAGTATTTCTCCCATAAGTAAAAGATCCTTATACCCCATATAAGAAGCGAAGTCTTCATCAGACTCCGCTTTTTTCATGTACCACAAATCACAAAATATTTTAACATAGCAGAAACTTAAGTTTGCCATGTTTATTGAAAAGCTTTTAAAAAGAACCGATATTTCCTTATTTTTGTGGAGATACCACCTTTAATTCTTTGACTCCTTCTTTTAATGTGATTGCACCTGTCGCCAATCTTTTCCAACTAACTTGAGCTGAATCCAAGTTAGGTTTTAAGAATTTAAATTTCTCTTGATCAGCTTTTTCAGATGCCTTCTCAATATGCCCCAGTACTCCCGAATATTGAGAATCTAAATCATGCCATTGTGCAGACAAATAAGTAAGAGCATTAATAGCTTTATCAATCGCACTATGCATCTCACTAATATTATTAAATGCAACTCCAACTACACGATTTAGTGTTAGTTTATAATCTACAGTCTGACGTAATTGTGTTAATTGCGGCTCTAACCAGCCTAACTTACCTCTTGCATCACCTATCATTATACCACCAGAAATCATTACGGGAATAAATCCAGTTTTTACCATTATCCATCCTTTAGATTCTATGTCTCTCTGATAGTTTATATCCGCTAAAACTTCATTTAGACGTTTTTGATCGGCTTCAACATCAGCTCCTTGGCTTTTTAAAATCGATTGCAAGAGATCTTTATCGCTTCCAAATTCTCTAATATCTTGTCCAATATCGTCTTTTAACTTAGTTAATTCTTGGATTAATTTTTGTGCATACTCTTGGTTTTGTTGAATTTCACCGCGTAAATCTGTGATCCCTTTTTTTAAAGTATCTCCATTCCCTGTATTAATCGCCTCTATTAATATTTTATAATGATTTTCAAATTTTGTATCGTATTCAATAATGCTGGTCACTGTGTCTACAAGCTGTTTTTTTCCTTGTGTATCCCATTTAACAGCATGTTCTCTAGCATTCTTTTGATCTTGTACAATTTTACCAGGTAAATCTGCATACCCATTAATATTAATTCCTTCAAAACTCACATCTGGATTATTAATTAACAAATAAGAATAGTCATTCATGGATTTTGCAAATACCGCAGCATCTTGCAAGGCTTTTTCCATTTGTTCTTCATTTGCTGAAAGAGATATATCCCCATTGTTAGTTTGTTCAATTTCACTTGCAAAAGCTGTTACTGGTGTAACTACATTAGCTGTTGTAATAGTTAAAAACGTCGATACAGCTAGTAGTTTGTAAGGGATTTTTTTCATCATTTCATCTTCCTCCTATGTAGGTTTTGATTATAAGTTCTATTCTTCTTTAAAAGTGAAATTAGTTCGGTATCTTTATGAATATCATTCCAATTTTGTTTAGCAGCCTTAAAATCATCAAATATTAAAGAGAATTTATAGTGAAAGGCGAAGTCTTGAATCGAACTTCGCCTTTTCGGTATATAAGGGATTATTAATTTTTGTATAACTATTTAATAATGTAATCCTAGGTTCTTTATGTTTTAGGGAACTTTGCAATAGAACCGATATTTCCCTATTGTTGTGGAGTAATAGGTTCCACTTTTAATTCTTTGATCCCTTCTTTTAATGTGAGTGCATCTGTGTGTAATGTTTTCCAACTGTCTTTAGCTGCATTCAAGTTAGGTTTTAAGAATTTAAATTTATTTTGATCAGCTTTTTGAGCTGCAGTATCAATATGCCCTAGTACTCCTGAATATTGAGAATCTAAATCATGCCATTGCGTGGACATATAAGTAAGAGAATTAATAGCATCATCAAGCGCCTTATGCATCTCGCTAATACTAGTATGTGCAACTCCAACTACACGATTTAATGTTACTTTATAATCTACAGTCTTACGTAATTCTGCTAATGTAGGCTCTAACTTGGATAAATTACCTTGTGCTGCAAGTACTATTGCACCACCAATTAACGGTAGGCCCAAAATGGCACCCTTCATTACATTAAATCCATCAGATTCTAATTGTTTATAATAGTTTACTGATCCTAAAACTTCCTCTAGACGCTTTTGATCGGCTTCAACATCAGCACCTTGGTTTTTTAAAATCGACTGCAACTGATCTTTATTGCTGCCAAATTCTCTAACATCTTGTCCGATAGCGTCTCTTAATTTAGTTAATTCTTCTATTAACTTTTGTGCAACCTTTTGGTTTTGTTGAACTTCAGTTCGTAAATCTGTAATCCCTTCTTTTAAAGTAGCTCCATCCCCTGTATTAATCGCCTCTACTATTGTGTCGTAATAATTATCAAATGTTGTATCGTATTCAACAATGCCTGTCAATGTATCTAAAAGCTGTTTTTTTACTTGCGTATCCCATGTAACAGCATGTGCTCTAGCATTCTTTTGATCTTGTACAATTTTACCAGGTAACTCTGGATACCCATTAATAGTAATTCCTTCAAAATTTACATCTGGATTCTTAATTAACATATAAGAATAGGCATTCATAGATTTTGCAAATAACCCAGCCTTTTGTAAAGTTTCTTTCATCTTCTGTTCATTTGCTGAAAGAGATGTATCTCCATTGTTAGTTTGTTCAATTTCACTTGCATAAGTTGCTACTGGTGAGACTACAGAAGTTGTTGTCAAAGTTAAAAATGTCGATACAGCGAGTAGTTTGTAAGGGATTTTATTTAGCATTTCATATTCCTCCTATGATAGATTTTGATTTTTAGTTCTTTGCTTCTTGTGTAAAAGCGATGTCTTTCGAAATGAATTCTGCATCTTTATGAATATCACTCCAACTTTGTTTAGCAGCTTTTAAATCATCAAGTATTAAAGAGAATTTATGTTCTTGCATAGAGTCGATATTATCATGTAAATCTGTATAATTCGCCCCCATTTTATTCCATTGTTGTTGGATACTTGTTAGAGACAGTATCGCTTGATCCACTGTTTGATACAGATCTGTCAAAGTTGCTTTCGCGTTAGTAAGCGAAATAACTGCTTGGCTAGCAAGATCGGCTTTCGTACCTAATTCTCCGATTTTTTTAGAAATTTCATTATAGGAGTCCATATGTTTAGACGCCGCGACACCAGATGCTGTTCCTAAACCAATACCAGCTGCACCGAGAGCTGCAAGGCCACCAACAACAAGTGGTGTTGCTGTACCGCCAGTCACAACAATTACTACCGCTCCTGCAATGGCTCCAGCAACTAAAATGAGTGCTCCCAATCCACCACCAATTGACCATGCTAATACATTGTTAAAATGCTCTGTCTGAGTAGAACGTAGCTTCTCAATTTCAGCTTGAAGTTGTGGAATCAGGGCATTATTTCCCGCTAATAATGCTGTTAATCCACCTTGCCCATCTGGGCCACCAACATTATTTTTAAACCCTATAGAATTGTCATACAGTTTTGCTTTGAAGTCTTGTAACATCTTAATTACTTCTGTAACTTCTTTGGAATTTGTATTAATTGTAGTGATTAAATCATTTAGGCCCTCTTTTAATTCTGCTTTATCTTTCTTTTGTACAGCAGCCTCCAATATATCGTAATAATTTTTAAATTGTACATCGTAATTTACAATATTACGTGCTGTTTTTTGAATTTGTGGCTTCGCTGTATCTAACCAATAATTCGCATTGATTCGAGACAGTTCCTGATTAAGGTGAATCTCTTTGAGTAACTTTTCTCCTTCTGAACCTAAATCAAGATTGGATAAATTTACATTCGGTTGTTTAATCATTGTTTTTGCGTACAAATCCATTACAAGAATATTAGATCCTGTTGCAGCTAATGCTTTCTTCAGCCCTTCAGGCCCTAATTCATAATTCCCTACTTTTTGTTCTTGAGCGGTTTGTTCCTGGGCAAATACATGAATAGTGTTACCGTTAGTAGCAGTTATAAATGTTGCTAGAGTGGCTACAGCTAACACTTTAAATGGAAGTTTTTTCATAACTATTCTCCTTCTCAGTTTTTTGATAGATTCTTATAATCTTTATATTATTTTTCATTAAATTCACAATATTAAAACTTATTAACCTGCTCTTCAAGATAACTTGTTACATTTTTTAATTGTCTTAATGTATCTTTTTGAGACTGTTGGTCAGTTGTATCAACATTAGTAGATAATTTTGTAATATTATTTTTGATTAGATTCAAATCTTCTTTATAGCGTTTTAGTAGGTCAAGTTCTACATCTACTTGATTTGCAAATGTATGTAAATCATTTTGCATAATAAGAAGCATTGATTTTTGTAAATCTGCTACTGTTAGGTTCTTTGTTAAATCATATAATTTTTGGTTTTGTGTCTCTAAATCATCTAAATGTGCTCGTTGCTCTGCTGTTAGTCGATTTACTTCAGCGAAGGTACCATATGTTTTTTTGATTTTTTCAGGGTCAATAACTTTCGTAAGGTCATACTCTTTTGTCTTTGTAACTGCAGCTGCAGCTATTTCAGCTTGTTTGCTTTTCTCAATTGCTTCACGAGCTTCTTTTTTGGCAGCTTCAATCTCTAAAGCAGATTTACCCTTTTCTTTCGCTTCGTCCGCTACTTTTTTCTCTGCTTCTAAAATAGACTTGTCAATTTCTTTTCCTTTGTTATACGCTGCTACCGCTGTTTGAGCAGCCGGATCAATGATATCTTTTGAAAGACTATAGATTTCTTGGAATATCTTAAATCCTTGTTCATTTAAAGCGCCTGGTAACAATGCTATTTGTTGTAAATCATTTTGAATTGATTTTTGGGTATTTTGTAATTCATTTTTTAGTTGGTCTATTTTCCCTGTTCCATCTGAACTTAGTACACCCTGTGCTTTTGTCACATCAGTATCGAGATCTTTAAGTTTTGTATCAAGCTGTAATTTAAGATCTGTTAATTCATTAATCTGACGTTGTACGTTTTCTTGGTTTGTCGTAGCTTTATCTTGAAGAACTTCAAGTCTATCCAAGAACCCTTCTTTATCTTCTTTATTGTCTACAAACTGTTTTAATGTTGGGTAATAGCTATTAAATTGAGTTACAAATCCTTTACTTTTTGAATTTAATAGAATTAATTTTGGATAAAGTTCTGATGACCATTCGTTCATATCTTGTTTGATTAAGGATTGATTCGTATTTAAAGATGGAACTTCCGCTAGTTGTACATTAGGACTCATTAAAGCTTTATCTATATATGTTTGGATTAATTTAGATTGTGCACCTAATTTTCGTAATGATGGGGAAATATCCGTGTTATCCTGTTGCGTTTCTGCCTGAACGATTGGCGCTGCGAGAGTATTGATAGGAATAGCTGCCCCAGTAACAATTGATGTTATTAAAAATCCTGTAAGTATTTTATTTTTCATTCCGTACACCTCTTCACTATTGTTTTTTTACAATCTCATTTATACATCTTGACCGATTTATCGCTTTGTTATTTCCTTGCGCAATTTAGAAAGGAGAATTCTTTCGGATAGAGTGTTAAATCAAGAAACTCTCGTTATTATCTACTTTCATAGAATGTAAGGACCTTACTTCCCCCTCATTTAAACACTATGTTTTTTATAAGTAAACAATAAAATCCTATCGTTTTCGTTTGATAATTCAGATATTTATTATTCACATTAGGAAAAACATTATATCTAAAAAATTAAATACCACGAATCACTTCACTAAGTGAAATAGTTATAATCTGATAATTAAGCATAAAATGTAATGGTTTTCATCGATCTATATGAATCGCTTGCTAAAAAATGTTTTTAATATAATTTAATAGTACCTTGCATATCGATTTACTTTATTTGGGAAATGTAAAATTGCATATCAATATGGTCATACCAGCGATAAAGAACTCATAAAATTATTATCTATAAATAGTAATTATATTTTCCATAAACATTGCTGGGAGAAAGTTTTTTATACAGGGAATAAGATGAGATATGCTAAAAATATTTCTAAATGTATAAAACCAGATACACCTGAAGAATACAAAGCGAGAAACAAAGATAACTATATAGTAGATATAACTCTTGAAGAATATAAAATGAAAAGTAATAAAGAGTGGAATTTGATCCCTCATTAACGGGTAGCAAGACCCCACCTTAAGATTGAGGGGGAAGCAAAGAAGATAGGTGAGGGATCAAGTATTATGAAATGAAGTATATACATCCATTTTCATTTTTCGACATCTAACTCCCTGCTATACAGAATAAAAAGTAACCTACACTCGTTTGCTCTTTCTGTTTTTACTTCGCGTGTGGCAGAAAAAGGCCCTAACCGCTTCTATGCACGGCCAGATACTCTCTCCCACCTAAAAAGAGGGGTTTTTTATGTCGGTTTTTTAATTGATGCATATATAGATGAACAGGTTCTGTTGCAAAGTTTTTGAAACTTACATAAAAGTGAAAGGCGAAGTCTTGAATCAGACTCCGCCTTTTCGGTGTATAAGGAATTGTTAAATGACTATTTAACGATGTAATCCTAGATTTTCTATGTTTTAGACAATTTTGTAACAGAATCGATATTCCCTATTGTTGTGGAGTAACAGGTTCCACTTTTAATTCTTTTATTCCTTCTTTTAATGTGGACGCATCTGTTTTAAATGTTTTCCATCTATCCTTAGCTGCATCCAAGTTAGGTTTTAAGAATTTAAATTTGTTTTGATCATCTTTTTCAGATGTATTCTCAATATGCCCCAGTACCGCTGTATATTGAGAATCTAAATTATTCCATTGCGTGGACATATAAGTAAGGGCATTAATAGCTCCGTCAATCGCATTATACATCTCACTAATATTATTATATGTAACACCAACTACACGATTTAATGTTACTTTATGATCTACAGGCTGATTTACTTTTTCTAATAATGGTGCTACTAACGGCTGTAACTCTTTTAATTGATCTTCTGCTACAATTACTATTATACCACCAATCAACGGTAGGCCCAAAACGGTACCCTTCATTACATTGAATCCATCAGATTTTAATTTGTTATAACGATTTATTTTCGCTAAAATTTCATCTAGGCGCTTTTGATCCTCTTCAATCTCAGCGTCCTGCTTTTTTAAAATCGACTGCAAGAAATCTTTATGTTCTCCAAATGATTTAACATCTTGTCCAATATTGTTTTTTAACGTAGTTAATTCTTGTATTAATTTTTGTGTATTCTTTTGGTTTTGTTGAATTTCAGCACGTAAATCTGTAATCCCTTCTTTTAAAGTATCTCCATCCCCTTCATTAATTGCCTCTACTAACGCATCGTAATAATTGTCAAATTGTGTATCGTATTCAACGATGCCTGTCAATGTATTTAAAAGCTGTCTTTTTACTTGTGTATCCCATTTAGCAGCATGCTCTCTTGCGTTCTTTTGATCTTGTACAATTTGATTAGGTAAATTTGGAGACTCTTTCATATCAATTCTTTCAAAATTCACATCTGGATTATTAATTAACATATAAGAATATCCATTCATAGATTTTGCAAATACCCCAGCATCTTGCAAAGCCTTTTTCATCTGTTCTTCATTTGCTGAAAGAGACATATCCCCATTGTTAGTTTGTTCAATTTCACTTGCAAAAGCTGTTACTGGTGTAACTACATTAGCTGTTGTAATAGTTAAAAACGTCGATACAGCGAGTAGTTTGTAAGGGATTTTTTTTATCATTTCATCTTCCTCCATAGGTTGTGATTTTAAGTTCTATATTCCTAGATCTTCAACGAACTACTGTTGGTTTCTCTCCTTGCAGGCACTTGAAGAAGGAGAGTTCTTTCTGATAGAGTGTTAAAAACTCTCGTTATTATTTGTTGCCATAGAATGTAAGGTCCTTACGCCCCCATTTAAACACTATGTTTTTTATAAGTAAACAATAAAATTCTATTGTTTTTAATTCGATAATTCAGATATTTTATATTCGCATTATAAAAATATTATATTTAAAAAATTAAATACCACTAACCACTTCACTAAGTGAAATAATTATACTCTGATAATTAAATATAAAATGTAATGATTTTCATTGATTTCTATTAATCTCTTACAAAAAAATATTTTTAATATAATTTAATGATGCTTCGTATACTATTTTACTTTATTTGGATATGTAAAATTACATACAAATATATATAAATCCATTTTAATTTTTCGGCATCTAAATTCCCTGCTATGCAGAATAAAACGTAACTTACACTCGTTTGCTCTTTCTGTTTTTACTTCGCATGTGGCAGAAAAAAGCCCTGACCGCTTCTATGCATGGCCAGATGCTCTCTCCCACCTAAAAAGAGGGGGGGATGTCGTTTTTTTAATTGATATATATAGTCATACCAATCATAAATAACCCATAATATATGCTAAAAATATTGCTAAACGTACACAAACAGAGTAGTTGTCTTTTTACTTGTTTCGCACACAAAAAGAGGGTCTTGGTTTCTTCTTTTCATACTTGAACAGGCTTCAAATTAAATTCTTTTCACAAAAAAAAGCCCATCTATATAAATCCATCTTAATTTTTCGACATCTAAATCCCTACTATGCAGAATAAAAAGTAACCTACACTCGTTTGCTCTTTCTGTTTTTACTCCGCATGTGGCAGAAAAAGGCTCTGACCGCTTCTATGCATGGCCAGATGCTCTCTCCCACCTAAAAGGAGGGGGGGATGTCGTTTTTTAATTGATGTATATATATTTTGATGCACTTTTATCCATACATACAAAGAATACTATTCTATTATTTCATCGCTTCTTTGACAGCATCTTGAATCATAACAACCTCTATTTTCATATCTACAGCCGGTTCCTTCTCATCCATACATTCATACCAAAACTCTAAATGCTTTTTATCAATTTCATGCTGAGAATTTTCGACTTCTATCCCGCCTTCTCCTTGGACAGAGTACCAATATAAGTATTCTTCTCCATCTCTTATTTCCCGGAAAATTGTCTCTACATACATTTTTTCGTCGTTTAATGTTAATAATACGTCTTTCATATGATCATTGAGTAGCTTCATCCATTCATCAACGCGGTGGCTTTTTCCTTGTTTCACCTTGAATCTTGTTAATTCTACATTCATCTTTTATTCTCCCATCTTCTTACGTACATATAAAACGTATTCCTCTGGATAATCAAAACCTAGTTTCCTCGCTAGCTTTTGAGAAGAAATATTATCTATATTACAATCCCAACATGGCGTAATATGATGTTGGATACAGTGGTCTATGAAATACGTTGCAATTAACCGAGCTAATCCTTTTCCTTGATGGTCTAGATGCGTTGCGATGTCAATTTCGGCAAAACCATTCCCTCTAAAAATTGACACACATTCTGCAACCACCTTTTGATCTTGTACAATACAAAATCCAAAACCATCGTTCAAAAACGCTTCTTTTGATCCCCAATACTCTTTATAATATTGCTCCGTAAATTCGGTACTTTTTTCAATTATATTTTTATCAATCCGCTTAATCTCGTATGTAAAATCATCTAATTCTCTCTTTCTATCTTCAAAAATACCCCTCTGAAATTGAAATGTTTTTCGTGGGATTTTCTTCAAAGAATCCTTGAAATGATTTTCAATAACCATCTCCCACTCTTTACTAGAAGTAAAGAGTGTAAACCGTTTCTCCTTTGTTAAAACGTCTTTTTTAATATACGAAAGCAAAGTATGTTGAAATTCCTGATTGTGAGCATCTCCAAATAGATAGTAAATGCCATTAACAGTCGCAATTAACCCTGCTGTTGATCTTTCATTTACAACAATCTCACCCTCTATGATTCGGTCACATACTGCATAAGCAAAAGTAGATGCCTGTTTGTTCGCTTCTAAAACTGGAAGAATCATATGATATTTTGCTAAGGCTATCTTCTTCATACATTCTCCACAATAACCGTATCTGCCTCTAAGTTTTCAAAACAAAGATTCACAGTTCGCTGTAAAGCCCTTGTTCGGTGAATTGTACCTGCTGGAATTAAAATAGAATCGTTCGGTTTTAGTACAGCTGTATCCTTATCTTGAAAATCAATCAGTAATTCTCCTTCGAGTACCATAAATAATTCATCCGAATTGGAGTGAAAGTGCCAATCATATTCACCCGTAAACACCGCAATCCGTAAACAATGGTTATTCACATTTGATACAACAAAATTTTTGTGCTGCTCTGTAATATCTTTTGTGAGTTCTAATAAATTTACCTTTTCCATCTTTATTCCCATCCCCTAATCCATTTACTACTTCCCCCAAAACCATCCAATTGCAATGACAATCGCACAGATCCAAAAACCCATTTCTCCGAAATCAAACGTCTTTTTCTTCTTTCTTACTTTTTTCACTTCTTCTTTTAACTCTTGTACAGTTTGTTCTAAGCTAACAATCGCTTCTTTCATCTCGTTCAGTTCACTTTTCTCCTGTACGTTTTCCTCTGCTTCTTTTGCTAAATTCATTGCTGTACGCCCTCTCTGTAATCGTCTGCATCGTTCTGAATAGTGAAATATTTCAAGATGATTTTTTACCCAACTCTAGTCTCCGCCACCGCCGCCATCACTTGAACTACTACAATCACTATCACTGTAATCTATCATTCCACTTGATGAACTGGAAGCATAAGAAGATTGCCTTTTTCTTTGCTCTTTTCGTCTCTTTTCCCACTCCTCTTTCCTTTCATGTTTTGGCCATATTTTATAAAAGGCCAGACCATATATACATACTGTTATAATCATAAAAATGGAGATTAAAGTATTTTTAAGAAACCTTGGCTGTATATCTAACAAGATAAATCCGCCAATGGAAAAAACACAAATAATAACATAAATAACGATAGCCGTAGAACGAAATGTATTAAATCCGTGAAAGGCACCATCTTGTTGCAGCGTTATATTCGTTTGTTGCTTTTGAAATGTTTCATATTTCTGCGATCTGTTTTTCTTTTTCTTATTACTTTTTCTTCCCAAATTGCTCCCCTCTCTTGCTTTAAATCCTCTTTTATACAATTCAAACCTATCATAGGGTAGATAATTTAAACAAGAAGAAAATTCCATTTTTGAGAATTTTAAAATAAAAAAAGACCCTCCTTATACAAAGAGGGTCTCAAAATCATTTCTATTATGATAAAGCAGGAGCTTTTTCAAGAAGCTCTTTCGCGTCAGCATATTGTAAACCATGCGCTTCTGCAACTGCTTCAAATGTTACATAGCCGTCTAATGTATTAATACCTTTTAATAATGCAGAGTTGCTTAGGCAAGCTTGTTTGTAGCCTTTGTTTGCAATTTGTACTGCATATGGTACTGTTACGTTTGTTAATGCAAGAGTTGATGTACGTGGAACCGCACCTGGCATGTTCGCAACTGCATAATGAACAATGCCGTGTTTTTCATAAGTTGGGTTATCATGAGTTGTAATGCGGTCAGTTGTTTCGAAAATACCACCTTGGTCAATCGCGATATCTACTACAACAGAACCTGGTTCCATTGATTTAATCATTTCTTCTGTTACAAGTTTTGGCGCTTTTGCACCTGGAATTAATACTGCGCCGATTACAAGATCAGATTCTTTTACAGCTTCTGCAATGTTGTAAGGGTTAGACATTAACGTTTTTACTTGGTTACCGAAAATGTCATCTAATTGACGAAGACGTTCTGCACTTAAGTCGATGATTGTTACGTCAGCACCTAAACCTACTGCGATTTTCGCTGCATTTGTACCAGCTTGACCACCGCCGACAATTGTTACTTTGCCGCGTTTTACCCCTGGGACGCCTGCAAGTAAAATACCTTTGCCGCCTTTTGTTTTTTCAAGGAATTGTGCACCGATTTGTGCAGACATACGACCAGCTACTTCACTCATAGGTGCAAGTAGTGGTAAAGAACGATTGTCTAATTGTACTGTTTCATACGCAATTGATACTACTTTCTTTTCAATTAATGCTTTTGTTAATTCTGGTTCTGGAGCTAAGTGTAAGTATGTGAATAAAATTAAACCTTCACGGAAATAACCATATTCACTTTCTACTGGCTCTTTTACCTTCATAACCATATCTTGATTCCATGCTTCTTCAGCAGTTTCAACAAGTTTTGCACCAGCTTGTACGTATTCTTCATCTGTAAAGCCTGATCCTAAACCTGCACCCTTTTGAACAAAAACTTCATGACCATTGTGCACTAGATGTACAGCACCGGCTGGCGTCATTGCCACACGGTTTTCATTGTTTTTAATTTCTGTTGGAATACCGATACGCATTATTAATTCCCCCTTGAGTTATGAAATGACCCCTGAATCATTTTTTAAGCGCTTTCTACGCTCTTATATTCTAACATAATATCTCAATATTTGACAAAAAAATAATACGAGTTTTCCGATAGATTTTCCCCCGCATTAATGCCTGACTGATGAGGGCTAACCATAAATAGAGAATGAAACTCACCACTTATGGAAGTTTCACTTTATCTATTTTTGTCGATATCTATGAATAACGTCAACCGCTCCTGTTACTTCAATAATTGTACCCGTAATCATATCGGAATCTTCTTCGCATAAAAACGAGATTGTTCGAGCAATATCTTCACCTGTTCCCGATCTACCAATTGGTGTTCTGTTATCTTTTCTCGTACGTGCCTCTTGAATCGTCGCCTCTTTCATTTCACCAATAATATCTCCTGGACAAACCATATTCGCTGTAATACCATATTCCGCTTCTTCATAAGCAACTGTTTTCGTTAACGAAACAAGTCCTACTTTTGCCGCAGCGAATGCAGAGCGATAAATCCAACCAGGTGCACTATCAGCCCCTTGGAATCCATAGTTGATAATGCGGCCAAAGTGTTGCTCCCTCATAATGGGAACGACAAGTTTTAATAAGTGAAATACCGCTGTTAAGTTTCCTTGTATCATTTCATTCCATTCGTCTTCTTCATAATCCACTAACTTTTTTCGTTCAAATACATAGGGACCCGCATTATTAATTAAAAAATCAATTTTGCCAAAACGATGAATTGCTTCTTCTACTATTTTATGTAAATCTTCTTTTTTCGTGACATCCGCTTGCACGAACTGCAGATGTTCTTCTATATGTTTATACTTTTCTTTCATTATTGCTACAGCATTCATATCGCTATGATATGTTACTGTTACTGAATATCCTTTAGCCAATAATTTCTCTGTTACTTGCTTCCCTAAACCTTTCGTACCGGCCGTAATGAGCGCGTGTCTCACAAACATGCCTCCTTTTAAATTGCTATAATTCATATGTAACAATTTCTTGCTACAATTACAACTAAAAAGAATTGAAACAGACTTTTCAAAATTCTGTAACGTTTTTGACAAGCACATTACCATAATTTGTTTTATAATAAAGTTGTAAAGGGTTATAAAAATGATTGGGAGGAATTTACTATGAATAATACATATACAAATATTTTAATTGCAGTGGATGGTTCCAAAGAAGCTGAAAAAGCCTTTAAAAAAGCAATTCAAGTTGCAAAACGTAACAATGCTACATTAACAATCGCTCATATCGTTGATGTAAAAGCATACTCTGCAGTAGAGGCATATAGCCGTGCAATTGCTGAGCGTGCAAATCTATTTGCAGAAGACTTATTAGAAGACTACAAAAAGGTTGCAACTGAAGCTGGTCTTGAAAAAATAGAAACTGTATTAGAATTTGGTAATCCAAAATCTAAAATCTCAAAAGAAATTGCTCCAACACATAAAGTAGATTTAATTATGTGCGGTGCAACTGGTTTAAACGCCGTAGAACGTTTCTTAATCGGTAGCGTCTCTGAACATATTATTCGCTATGCGAAATGCGATGTCCTTGTTGTTCGTGGTGATGAAGAGCACGGTGAGCTTTAATTCATAAAAATAAATAGGGTAGGTAAGAGGAAATCTCTTACCTACCCTATTTTTATTTATACTTTAGGAATTCGATAATCCGGATTATGCTGCTCCCAACCACCTTGTGTATCTACACTAGAATCTCCATCACCATCTATCCATATTGTTCTACCATCAGGTAAAGTTCTTTCATGGGGTGTTACATGATGAGTATTCGGATTTTCCTCCGTTGTATACTCTGCATCAGTTGCTTGTGCTATACTATCACTTTCTACCCCTTCTGCAATTCCATCTGCACCATCAATTATATCAATAACTCCAACTGAGAAGACGCCTACAGCTGCAACTTTCGCTAATTCTTTTCCTGCTTCTATTGCTTTATCAGTATCTCCCTCTCGTATCGCTTGTACAGTTTCAACTCCCTTTTCTGAAACATGTACAATCCCTTTTCCAATTGTCGTTGCCGTATCTTGGACTGTTCCAATTATCTCTTTATATCCTCGCTTCGCTTGCTGTTTATCGTCAGTAATAAGCCCACCTATAGCATCATACGTCCCATCAGCAATATTCCCAACGATTTCCCCAGTTTTAACAGTAGCTTTATTAACCCCTTTTCCAACATCCTTTATGAAATTACTATTCGTAACTTCTCCTACCGCTTCTATCGCACCGCCAACTACTTCAGCTGTAACTTTCGCTACCGCTCTAGTTGCTAATTTAATTAAACTCATACCGCATCCCCTTTAATTAATATTATTATATAACATTATTAAAATAATAATTATATAGTTTCAGCATATATAACTACAACTTATTTCACATACTTCAGTACAAATACAAGACAAGCCACAACAACAATGACAACCGTAAACACATAAGGAGGAAGGAATTTTAAAGACCACTTTTGTTCCCCAAGTTTCTTTATATCTTCTTCTATTTTCTTACTCTCTTGTTCTCTCGCTTCTTCTTCAATCGGCTCTTCCTCTTCTCCTCACTTTTCTTTCATATAAGGAAGAAAGTGCATGAAAAAATAGCATGCAAATACCATTGCCCCAAATCCAATATTTAATCTTTCTAACGGAATATGCTCACTTAGAAAAGCAGCTACAATCACTAAAGAAAAATAATACATTATCATCCAAAATGAACGTTTTCTCTTTTTCCGTTCTATTTCTTTTTTATCTTGTACATTCTTTTTTTTCGAAAGCCATACCGAAATACAGCAATCTAGTACAAATAAAATAAAGATAAATATCGCAACATGTACTGTTTCTACATTCTCAAATGAAAATATTGCTGGGAATGCAACGTGTAATACAATTAGTGTGTACAAAATAAATACGTCTCATTTTCCATTCCTTTCTTAATTTCCTAACATTAGGTCAACATACATTTTTTAGAAATAGACGGACAAAATATATGTGTTTAGAAAAGGAGGAGTCTTTATGGAAGATCATGAACGTATCATATTAGATGTTAATGAAAAAGAAATTGAAATGCTTGATACGATTTGCTCACATTTCAAAGAAAAACATGGCGTTGAACTAAGTCACGGCGCACTACTTCGCGACTTAATGGATATCGAATATATTCGTATTACCGAAGGGCAGCATAAGTATGAAGAATAAAAAAGTGTATTAAGGACGCACTGTTCCCAACATTACAAAATGAAGCCTGAAACATATTATATACCGAATATGTTTCAGGCTTTTATTTTATTAAGTTCTAAACAATAATGTTATAATTAGGAAATATAGACAACCTTACTTTATTGCTAGAAGGGCATCTACATCCCTGCTATGCAGAAGAAAAAGTAACCTACACTCGTTTACTCTTTCTGTTTTTATTTCGCATGTGGCAGAAAAAGGCCCTGACCGCTTCTATGCATGGCCTGATGCTCTCTCCCATCTAAAAAGAGGGGTTTTATGTCGGTTTTTAATTGATGTATATATAGAACATTGAGAATAGAACGGAGGATTTTGATGAAATCTGAAAGTATCGCAAAACATTTTCACACACTGCACCAGCAAAGGTCTCACTTTCTTCCTAAAATACAATCACTATCACAAGAAGAACTATGGTATCGAAATGAAGATGGAAAATGGTCGATTGGAGAGCATTTCTATCACTTATATTTAATTGCAAGAATGCTGAAAGTCGCAATTAAGTTTTCTTTCGTCCTTCTTCCATATGCCAAGTTGAGAAGAAATGCTCCATTTGCAACTGAAATACATGACATTTTTGCAGAATTCAAAGAAAAAAAAGGCAGAGGAATGAATGCTCCTTTCATTTTAGTACCACCAAAAAAGATCTATCATTCTATGAATGGAGAAGAATTAGAACGATTGCTAGTAAACGAAACAAATGCAATACAAGCATTAGTTAAAAATATAGAAGAGGATATCGCGGGGCACATTGTATTTTTGGATCCAGTCGCTAAGTATCCTAATCTCATTCAGGCCATTCAACTTTTAGCGATTCATGAGAAACACCACTATGTAATCATTGAAAATAGCTATGGAATGATGCATGAATGTATATAGTATAGAAGTCTAAAAGTAGCCATACACTTTATACTGACCTTTTCTCTCTATATTAATCCATTTTAATTTTTCGACATCTACATCCCTGCTATGCAGAATAAAAAGTGACCTTCACTCGGTTGCTCGTTCTGTTTTTGCTTCGCATGTGGCAGAAAAAAGTCCTGACCGATCCTATGCATGGCCACATGCTCTCTCCCGCCTAAAAAGAGGGCTTTTATGTCGGTTTTTTAATTGATGTATATATGAAAAAGAGGATACACGCTCCTTTTGGGAACATAGTATCCTCTCATAATCTCTTAGTTCTTTACCGTTTCTCCTACTAATGCCTTCGCTTTTTTGAGTGCGTTTTGGATTTGAACAAATCCTGTCCCCCCTGCACTATTACGACGTTTCACCGCTGCATAGGGTGAAAGAACTTCATATAAATCCTCTTCAAATAATGGGCTCATTTCTTGATACGTTTCCAGCGGTACATCTAATAAATAGATTCCTTTTTGCGTGCAATGAAGAACGAGTTTCCCAACAATTTCATGAGCTTGACGGAACGGGAGTCCTTTGCTTGCTAAATAATCGGCAATTTCTGTTGCATTGGAGAAATCTTGTTTTACGGCTTGCCCCATTTTTTCTTTGTTGACAGTCATTGTTTCTAGCATACCTGCCATGATGTGCAGGCAACCTTCTACAGTTTTGACCGTATCAAACATTCCTTCTTTGTCTTCTTGTAAGTCTTTATTATAAGCAAGCGGCAATCCTTTCATTACCGTTAATAAACTAAATAAATTGCCATATACTCTACCTGTTTTACCACGAATCAGTTCGGCCATATCAGGATTTTTCTTTTGCGGCATAATGCTGCTTCCAGTCGCATATTTATCGCTCATTTCAATAAATTGGAACTCCTGACTACTCCATAAAATGAGCTCTTCACAAAAACGTGATAAATGCATCATTAACATGGATGAATTGCTTAGAAACTCTAATATAAAATCGCGGTCACTTACCGCATCTAAACTATTTTCATAGATTCCTTCAAAACCAAGAAGCTCTGCACTATATTCTCGGTCAATTGGAAATGTCGTCCCTGCAAGAGCACCTGCTCCAAGCGGAGAAACATTAATGCGTTTCAGTGAATCTTCATAGCGATTTACATCGCGCTCTAACATCCAAAAGTATGCGAGTATATGATGAGCAAATGAAATTGGCTGTGCACGCTGCAAATGTGTATAGCCTGGCATAATCGTTTCAATATGCTCTTCCGCTTGATGAACGAGAACCTTCTGCAATTGTTTTGCAGACTTTATAATGTCTTGTACTTTCTCTTTTAAATATAAGTGCATATCTGTTGCGACTTGATCGTTACGGCTTCGACCTGTATGAAGTTTACCGCCTACTTCACCGATTTTTTCAATTAACATCTTTTCGATATTTAAGTGAATATCTTCAGCTGCTATCGAGAAGTTAAGCTTATTTTCTTTCGCTTCTTTTAATAGATATTGGAGGCCTTCCTTTATCTTCTCTGCTTCATCTTTTGTCACAATCCCTTGCTTGGCCAACATTGTAACATGTGCAATACTGCCTTCTATATCTTGATTCGCTAATTGTCTGTCAAAGGAGATGGAAGCTCCAAACTCCTCGACCCATTCTTCCGCTTCGGCTGTAAAGCGACCGCCCCAAAGTTTGCTCACGCTTCCACCTTCTTCTGATTCACTTGGCTATATACTTTTGTTGGAAGACCAAATAATGAAATAAAACCAACTGCTGCATCATGGTTAAATTCATCATCCACTGTATAAGTTGCCAATTTTTCATCGTATAGAGAGTATTCTGATTTACGTCCTTCTACAATCGCATGACCTTTAAATAATTTCACACGCACTGTACCTGTTACTGATTTTTGTGTTTCTTGTAAGAAAGCAGCAAGCGCTTGTTTTAAAGGTGAGAACCATAAACCGTTATAAATTAATTCCGTTAATTTTTGTTCAATGATCGGTTTAAAATGAGCTACTTCTTTCACAAGCGTTAAATCTTCGAGCTCTTTATGTGCTGTAAGTAATGTCATTGCCGCCGGACACTCATATACTTCACGCGATTTAATACCAACAAGGCGGTTCTCTACATGATCGATACGTCCAACACCATGTTTTCCAGCAAGAGCGTTTAACATTTTGATTAATTCTGAAAGTGAATAAGCAGTGCCATTTAATGTTGTTGGTACCCCTGCTTCAAATCCAATTTCTACAAATTCTGGTTTATTTGGTGTATCTTCTAGTGCTAACGTCATTTCATATGCCGCTTCTGGCGGTGCTGCCCATGGGTCTTCTAAAACGCCACATTCATTGCTGCGCCCCCATAAGTTTTGGTCGATTGAAAACGGGCTATCTAAATTGATTGGAATCGGTACATCGTTTTCTTTTGCATATGCAATTTCTTCTTCACGTGACCATTTCCATTCACGGACTGGGGCAATCACTTCTAAATATGGATTTAATGCTTGAATAGAAACTTCAAAACGAACTTGATCATTTCCTTTTCCCGTGCATCCATGCGCAACCGCGCTAGCTCCTTCCTGCTCCGCGATTTCTACTAGTTTTTTCGCAATTAACGGACGAGATAAAGCAGAAACAAGTGGATATTTCCCTTCGTATAACGTATGACCTTGCAGAGCCATCAATGCATATTCATTCGCAAATTCCTCTTGCACATCAATCATGTAGGACTTAACTGCACCTACTGAAAGTGCCTTTTCTTTGACAAACGCTAAATCTTTCCCTTCCCCTAAATCTAAACAAAGCGCGATAACATCATATTTTTTCTCCTGTAACCATTTAATTGCAACGGAAGTATCAAGACCTCCGGAATATGCTAACACAACTTTTTTCTTCTCCATTTTGTATCCCCCTAAAGAATAAATATTCATTTTCTCTTATAATAATTCAAACTTTATCACCTTTTACAAAATGAATCAAGGGATATTAGTAAAAATTTTTCAAACAATTTCGTCGAACTTCTTTCTTTTTTTCGATACAATGGAAACAAGAAAATGGAGGGATGTCCATGAAAGAGTATTTTATATATGATGCACATCTAGGAATCGCCGTACCGCACTTGCAAGAAGAATGGGAAGACATCCCTGAAAAAATGCAGCACGCTATTTTATTAAAATGGGAACAAATTCGCGGGAAAATACCTGATCGTATAAAAGAACTTGAATATCATATTAATAAAAAACAACATCGCTTAAATAACGAAGAAAACTTCGACATTTCCTGTAGACTCAATTCTGAAATTGCCGACCTCGCCTCCATCATTAATGACCTATGGCTTTGGTATCGCCTTACTCAAAATGTGTCTGAAGGGAAAACACATCGATAAAACTAGCAACATCATTTTTATAAACCGACAAGCGCTGCAGATTTTCTCCGGTTATTGTCGGTTTCCATACACATACATTTTTAGAAAGTATGATATAATAGTATAAAATCTTTACAAGAAAGGATTTTGATATCATGATCGCTCGAAGGAGCATGTGGCATCGAATTGATGAATCTTACACGTAGCGTAGTTTTGAGCTCAGATACTTTAGTCTAGCGAAAAAATACGAGAGTGGGGAAATTATGATTGCCCGAAGGATAATTTGGCAACGAAAAGACTCTTCTTACACATAGCGTTTTGTTTAAGTCGCATTATTACTTGCTAAACAAAACAAAGAAAGAAGAGAGCAGGATTGCTAAATGACAAATCCTACTCCGAGTTTTGTTTAGTCGTTTTTAGACTTAAACTAAAACGAAAGTAGGGAGAATTGATGGACGAGAGGATTATTCGTTATTTCTTCAGCGACATATAGCGTAGTTAGTTTCATGTAGACTAACTGAAGGCTATACAGCTCGTAGTTAGTTTACAAAAGGAAGAGAACTACTAACTACGGAAAGAAGGAATAACGATGAGGAACATCCAAAGTCGACAAATTATTAAAGAAATTTTTATGCTTTTAATCGGTTCATTTATTTTAGCAGCAGCGCTATATCACATTCACTTCCAAAACCACTTAACAGAAGGTGGCTTTGTAGGAATTGCACTATTTATCCAAAACTTTTTTGATATTTCACCGTCGATTTCGACTGTATTAATGGATATCCCCATTATTTTACTATGCGCTACATTTTTAGGTAAAAAGATGGTTGGCTATTCATTTGTGGGTTCGATTTCATTCGGGGTATTTTATTCTTTAATGGAAAACTATTCTCCATTTACAGTAGACTTATCAAATCATTTATGGATCGCTGCAGTATTAGGCGGTGCGCTAGCTGGTATTGGACTCGGTTTTATATTACGATTTGGCGGTTCAACCGGTGGAGACGATATTTTAACAATTGTATTAAGTAAACGAACTCGCTTTACAATTGGGCAAATTTTCTTCGTCTTTGACGCGATTGTTCTTGCGCTTTCATTATATTATTTAACTTGGACAGAAATTGCGTTTACTATTCTTTCAATTGCCATTCAGGCAAAAACGTTGGATTTAATTTACTATCCAAAAACAGAAAAGAAAACAATCTCGATTCCAATGTCCAAAAAACATGCAACAAATTAAAAAAGCGAAAGGCTTCGGCCTCTCGCTTTTTTTCATGCTCGTTTTTCTTTTTCTAATATGTAACGTACTTGATAAAATCTGTTCGCAAATTCTGTCACACTTCTTGTTAAACGATAGTTCACGGTAGAACCGATTACAATCCCTAATACAGGGACACCTTGGAATAGTTTACGGCGAAGTGCATAAATCGAAAAAGTCTTCAAAATTTGTTTTAATACAACTTCTATAGAAGCTGGTTTTAACACTTCTTCTTCCCCATCATAAAAGAACGGATCTTCTTGTTCTAGTTCCTGAAGTAGGTTATACCAAGCATATTGCTGGAGCCTTGCTGGTAATAATGACGCATGGAATACTTTTAAGGCAAGCATCATTTCATAAGGCTTGTTTACATCATGGCCAAACGATGTCGCAATGAGCTGAACTGCTTTCACATTTAATGCAATCATGACAGGAAAATCGGCAGTTAATAATAACAAGCCACCGACTCCTGTTGCTCCTCCCTGTGCGAAAGAATACAAGCGATGACGTGCTGTCTGTTGTTCTGCTATGTATGTTAATTGATCGATGGATAATGATTTTACATCCTCTAACTGCTCTATGGATTCATGAAACAATCTTGCTGTTCCTAAAATACGATTGCGTGCATCCAGCTGCGATTGTGAGCTTTGGATAAATGCATGAAGATGAAAGAGCCATTCATCTGCCTTCTTAAAAAATTCTTTTCGTTTTTTCTCCGGTAATTTTGCTACCATGACATGTATCCATTTATCAAACAGCTTTTGAAAATCCGTTGCGTCTTGTTCTAACAATTGTTCTTCCCAATCTTTTATATTTTGTAAAATGGCTTGTTCTCGCTTCGATCGCATCGTAACAACCACCTCGCTCAATTTTTTTCTATTGTAACACATTCCTGCCTTTTCTTTACAAATTTGCTAAGCTAAACATATATTTATCATTCTTTGTTGAATGGGTATGGTCGGCTAAGTATTTTGTCTTAGTTGTCCCTATTGGGAATCCCCTTCCTCAAACATTCCTTATAATGTTAGGTAGGGGTAGTTCAATCAGTACATGGAGGAATACATGCATAGGCAAAATGGATTCCAATTGTAACATTTCTTCATCAAGAGCAAATGTTGTATCCAAGTGGAGTAATGAAATTTCTCACAGCAAAAATAAAAGACGGAACCCTATAGGATCCCGTCTTTTTTACATATATTAACCAATGTTTCCAAGACGAACTACGTCACGAGCAATCATAACTTCTTCGTCAGTTGGAATTACGATAATTTTTACTGGAGAATGTGGGAAGTTGATGAATGCTTCTTCGCCACGAATGTTGTTACGTTTTGCATCGAAGTATACACCCATAAACTCAAGGCCTTCTAATACACGTTCACGAATTAAAGCACTGTTTTCTCCAATACCAGCTGTAAAGATGATTGCGTCTACACCTTTCATACGAGCTGCATAAGAACCGATATATTTATGAATACGTCCTACGAATACATCTAGCGCTACTTCTGCACGGTGGTTTCCTTCTTCCTCCGCTTGTTCGATGTCACGTAAGTCACTAGAGAATCCAGAAAGACCTAGCATACCGCTTTTCTTGTTTAATACGTTCAGAACTTCTTCTACAGATTGTCCTGTTTTTTCCATGATGTATGGAATTAACGCAGGGTCAATGTTACCAGAACGTGTACCCATTGTTACACCAGCAAGTGGAGTGAAGCCCATAGAAGTATCGATAGATTTTCCGCCTTCTACAGCAGCGATACTTGCACCGTTACCTAAGTGGCAAGAAAGTAAACGTAAACTTTCAAGTGGACGACCTAATAATTCAGCTGCACGCTGTGTTACATATTTATGAGAAGTTCCGTGGAAACCGTATTTACGAACGCCGTATTTCTCATAGTATTCATATGGTAAGCTGTATAAGAAAGATTCTTCCGGCATTGTTTGATGGAATGCTGTATCGAATACTGCAACTGCTGGTACGTTCGGAAGTACTGCTTGGAACGCTTTAATACCAACAACGTGTGCTGGATTATGAAGTGGTGCTAATTCGCTTAAATGTTCAATTTCTGCTAATACTTCGTCAGTAATTACAGCAGAATCATCAAATTTTTCACCGCCGTGTACAACACGGTGACCGATACCGCTAATCTCATCAAGAGATTTCAAAATTCCATTTTCAGTTAATTTGTTAAGTAACATATTAACTGCCACTCCATGATCTGGAATACTTGTTACTTCTGTTTGTTTTTCACCGTTCACAGTAATTGTGAAGATACTGTCTTCTAAACCAATACGTTCTACTAAACCTTTTGTTAATACTTTCTCACTTGGCATTTCAAATAATTGAAACTTTAAGGAAGAACTTCCTGCATTAATCGCGATGATTTTTGACATCTAGTCTTTCGCCCCTTTTTCTCTTGGTTGTTGTGTAAATGAGACCACAAACCGCTCGATTTTATCTGATTATATTTACCAGACATGAAAACGTTTCACTCTCAGTAAATTTTATACTCACGAGTTTAATTTAAACATCGTCCGACATATATTTCAAGTGAAAAAATTGTAACAACAAGAAAAAAAATATATTACAGATTTCAAAAAAATTCAGTTAAATCTTGTATATAATAAAAGTTAAACGACATGGTATAAAAACTGTATTATATCAACTGGTATCTCTGTTATATATTCTATGACTTATGAGTTGCAAACCAACTATTCAATTGATCCATTATATTCTCCATTGCCTTCATGTTGGAAAATTTAGGTAACTCCACTAATAACGCCTGTTTTGGCATTGTTACATTTGGACCTTTCTTTTGGAGAACAAATATACTTTTTGCATTTTTCTCGTTTTTAAACATGGAAACAGGAAGCTGTAATAGTCCTTGAATAAAACTCGTTTCTTTAATAAAAGCATGAAGTTTTGGTGCTTGATCACTTTCAAAAATGGAGTTTGGTACTAAGAAGAATAAATATCCTCCTTCTTTCGTATGCTTCACACTTTGTTCAATAAATAAGTGATGTGCATAAGACATTCCCTCATCTGCTTTTAGCGTATATTCACTTGCACCCATTTCGTTTGGATAAAATCCTACTGGCAAATCACAAACAACCGCGTCCACTGGGTCAATATAAAGCGGAGCTATTCCATCTTGATTGAAAAGCTCAATCGCTTGCTTTTGTAAATTCGCATTCACTAACGCCAGTTTAATAAGCAAATCATCAACTTCTACACCGAATCCACTTATTGTTGTTCCTTCTTGCACGCCATTAAAGATTGTTGTCATTAAATTTCCTGTTCCAATTGCAGGATCTAAAACAGTGATTTCTTTTTGACCCTTCATAAATTTATGGAACAAGTAACTCATAAACATCCCTACTGCATCGGGCGTCATTTCATGATTCGCTTGTACGCCTTCTTTCATTCCTTTTAAAATGGCAAGCTGAAATGCCTTGCGAATTTCTTCACTTTTATATGTTTCTTCCTTAAATTTACGGTATTCACGATTCAACCGTTCAATTGTTGATTCAGATAATTCTTCTTGTAAAATCGCTCCTTCAAACAAGTTATCTCCTGTTTCCACAAGCGCTTCTAAATATGTTACATCCAATTCTTTACGTAAAATTACGGTAGAAGAATCAAAAATAGAAAATAATGTTTCTACTGTCTGACTCACAAACATTCCTCCTTCTGTCAATTACACATAACTTATATCATACCATAAAGTGAAACTTTAATCAGTGGGGAGGCTTCTTCTCCCCACTGATTATTAGCCCTCACTAATCGGGCATTTACGGTCAGTTTATCTCCCAACTAGCTTCTTTGTGCTACTGCACCTTAAGGTAGGAGATTTACTGCCCGTTAATGCGGGGTAATCTGATTTTTTTCCAAAAGAAAAAGCGACCTCTTTTTTAGAGCTCCCTTCTCAGATTACAGATTATATCAACGATTTAACCATATACAATATATCTTATACGAAAAAACGACCTCTATAAGAGGTCGTCTTCATTACTTCGCAGCTTTTGCTGCTTCTAATGCTGCTTCATAGTTTGGATGGCTTGTACCTTCGCTTACGTATTCTACGTAAACTACTTTGTCATTGCTATCTACTACGAATACAGCACGAGCAAGTAAACGAAGTTCTTTCATTACTACGCCGTAAGCTTCACCGAATGAAAGGTCACGGTGGTCAGAAAGTGTTGCTACATTTTCTAAGCCGTTTGCTGCACACCAGCGCTTTTGAGCAAATGGTAGATCGGCACTAATTGTTAATACTTTTGTGTTTTCAATACCAGCTGCATCTTGGTTAAAACGACGAGTTTGTGCGTCACATACACCTGTGTCGATAGATGGTACAACGCTAATTAATTTTACTTCACCTTTGTATGTTTCTAAACTTACCGGAGATAAGTCGTTTGCTAACACTTGGAAGTTTGGCGCTTGATCGCCAACTTTAACTTCTGTTCCAACTAAAGTCATTGGATTACCTTTAAAAGTTACGTTTGCCACTTGAAAATCCTCCCTTATTTTAAACAAAATATGTACACTGTAAATGATAGTTTGTCCCTATGCAGAATGCAAACAAAATCGCTTCATTTACAAAAAAAATAAAGAAGCTAATCAATCGATTAGCTTCTTTTCACTGCTAGATTTCAAACTCTGGTTCATCGCCTTTTCGCTTCTCCATCATTTTCTTCACTTTATCGACAGCTTGCGGTGCTAATTCAATGATTTTATCAATCACATGCGTTTGGTTATCTAAATGTAAAACTTTCACACCAGATCCATTTATAACAAGAAAGGCAACAGGAGTAATCGAAACACCTCCGCCGCTACCTCCTCCAAATGGATGACGGCCAGAACCTTCTACTTTTCCAAATTCACTCCCGCCAGCCGCAAAGCCAAAGCTCACCTTAGAAACCGTAAGAATGACACTTCCATCAGCTGCTTTAATCGGATCACCAATGATTGTATTTACATCAGTCATTTGTTTCAAATGTTGCATCGCAGTTGTCATTAAACCTTGAATTGGATGGTCCATCCTATATCCCCCCTATGTTTGAACAGATTTTTCTGTAATGCCAGATCTTTGCTTTCTCATAAACATGAGTAACTTCACTCCGGCTTTTATAGCACGATATACGCGAAAGGAAGCTGTTAATTCACATCTTGATGCGAATCCCTTCCCTTGGAAAACAGGTGTAATTTCGAACTTTGGTATATCAACAATATGCATATATTGTCCCACGACCCCAGCAGCCATTCCTTTTGTCCCCCATGCATATCCAGTGACAATTCCAGTACTAGCTGCGTCGCCTGTTCCAATTTGCGAATGCCATTTCCAACTATTGATTTTCACTTTTTTAAGAAAATCTTTAAGGATAGTATGGATCTCCTGAAGCATTTTTATCAGTTCCCCGATGCTATCAAGTTGTGCCATAATCTTATTTTCTATGCCGCCATCGCTTTCTGCCTTTTCGATTTTTTGCCCGGTCTTTCTTTGTTGTTTTTCAATTCTTTCTAAAATATCAAACGTATACCGAATCATCCATATTTTCACTTGAAATAAACATTGCTTCTCCATTTCCGAATATAAAAACGTCACTTTGAGTGATATCTTCGACAATAATATAAGCAAGATGAAAAGGAGAAGAATCCCCATTCCGATTGCAAGCCACTTCATTCCTACCATCCTTTCACTCCACATCCATTATCGACAGATTCAAGCAGGATTAAACAATTCAGAATGAAATTGAATATATAAACTTTTCTAAAAATAAAAAGGGGTTTTGACATTTTATATCGAAATATACTATTTGAACATATCATCGGAATCTCTTTCTGATGAAGCACAATTTGACTGCAATGGAGGGATACACAATGGCAGATCGTCGTAATTTATTTTTCTTTTATGGTGATGACAAAGCAGCACTTGTCGAAAAAATGAAGCCAATATATCGTATTTTAGAGGAAAATGGATTTACCGTATTAGATCATCCAAAAAATGCAAACGCTATCGTCAGTATCGGGGATGATGGAACCTTCTTACAAGCCGTTCATAAAACAGGCTTTAGGGAAGATTGTTTATATGCAGGTGTTTCTACGAAAGATGAAATTTCTTTCTACTGTGATTTCCATATTGACTATGTCGATACAGCCCTTCAAGAAATTACAAAAAACGAAATTGAAGTGCGAAAATACCCGACAATTCAAATAGATGTTGATCAAGATACATCTTTCTATTGCTTAAACGAGTTTTCTTTACGCTCTAGCATCATTAAAACATTTGTAGTAGATGTATACGTTGATGATTTACATTTCGAAACATTTAGAGGAGACGGCTTAGTCATCTCTACACCGACAGGAAGTACAGCTTATAATAAGTCATTGCACGGAGCAGTTGTCGATCCATTAATTCCATGCTTCCAAATAAGCGAACTTGCTTCTTTAAATAACAACACATACCGTACACTCGGATCACCATTTATCTTAAACCATGAACGTACATTAACTTTAAAACTGATTCCAGACGGTAACGATTATCCAGTTATGGGAATGGATAACGAAGCGCTTAGTATTAAACAAGTTGAAAAAGCTATCGTACGTTTAAGTGATAAGCAAATTAAAACAGTAAAATTAAAAAACAATTCGTTCTGGGAAAAAGTACAGAGAACGTTTTTATAGAAAAAAGAGTGCTGAGGGATTTCCCAGCACTCTTTTTTTCATGATTCATATGTCGTATATTATATCGAAACGCCGATATTATTTTTCATACACAATTTGGCCGTCTATTACAGTTGCAGCAACTTGAATATCCTTTATTTCTTCTGCTGCAACCGCAAATATGTCACGATCTATGATAATGAAATCCGCTTCATATCCTTTCGCAATTTTACCACGTTTGTTTTCTTTTCCAATCGCATAAGCACTTCCAGTTGTAAATAAGGAGACAGCTTCAAATACGGATAATCTCTCTTCTGATATATAACATGTTCCATCAATAAAACTTCTCCGCGTTACTGCACTATAAATTCCCAAGAATGGATTTACCTGTTCAATTGGGGCATCTGATCCACCCGAACAATGCAAGCCTGCACCAAGTAATGTTTTCCAAGCGTACGCATAACGAAGACGATGCTCCCCTAACTTTTCAATGACTGATGGAAAATCAGATGAGACAAATACAGGCTGAATATCAATAATCGCTTGTAACTTCTTCATCCTTTCAATCAATTCTTCGCGTGCAAGCTGACAATGAATAATGCGATCACGCAGTCCCTCTGCCGGAGGATATAGTTCTAACGTATCAATGATATATTCAAGGGATAGATCACCGATTGTATGAATCGCAACTGGCATATGTAAATCACGAGCTTTCTTCACTAATTCTGCAAGTTCTTCACGAGAAAAAATTGCCACGCCATTTGTTTCCTTTGCATCTTCATATGGTTCACTTAATAGTGCTGTTCTTCCGCCAAAAGAGCCGTCAGAAAAAATCTTCATTGCTCCAAATTCAATATAGTGCTCATCCTCATATTCTTTTTGCTCATCAACTACTTCATGATGAACGAGTAAATGTGCTTTAAAGGGCATTTCTTTTATAACATGAGAAAACGCATTGTACGTTTTCTGAAAGCCACCGTAATAATTTAAGTCTTCCGTATGCCCGCCTACTAGTCCATATTTCCAGCAATCTTGAATCGCTCTTTGCAGCGCATGTTGTAAATATGCTTCATCTATTTCAGGCTGAACATGTTTAATTAATACTTGTCCTTGTTCATATAAAAGCCCTGTTAATTCACCTGATGAATCACGCCCTATTTTTCCGCCTTTCGGGTCCTTTGTTTCAACTTGTATATTCGCTTTTTCAAGTATGTAAGAATTCACCCACGTAACGTGGCGGCAAACGCGCTTTAATAAAATAGGATGCTCTTTAGAAATCGCATCTAAATCACGTACATGAACATGCTTTGTATCTGTAAAATTATTTTCATTCCATCCTTCTCCGATAATCCATGAACCTGTTGGAGCTTCTTCTACTCGCTCCTTAACAAGGATAAGCACTTCCTTATAAGATGTGCAATTTGATAGATCTAATCGAAGCAATCTCTCACCATGCCCAATAAGGTGCATATGACTATCAACAAGCCCTGGAATCATCGTTCTTCCTTGTAAATCATATAACTTCTCAAATGAATATCGATTTTCTAACTCTTTTTTATTTCCTATATCGACAATGATGCCATTTTCAACATAAATAGCTTCGGCTATTTCGTTTTCTTCTTTCAGCGTATAAATTGTTCCGCCATACCAAATGTCTCCCATATGTTCATCCCCCTTTTTCTTTTATTCTATTAAAAAAGCACCATTAAAAAACATGGTGCTTTTCTCAATATTCATTACGCTTCTGGAGAATAAGTTGTAATTTGCCATTCGATATTAAATTTATCTTTTACTTGTCCATACGCTGGACTCCAAAAAGTTTCTTGAAGTGGCATTAAAACTTCGCCACCTTCTTTCAATTTTTCAAATACTTCTTTCGACTTTTCTGCATTGCTCGTTCTAATTGCTATCGTTACTTGAAAGCCAATTTCATGCGCTTTACCTGGGAATGTATCAGAAATCATAAGGTCTGTATCCCCTATTTTTAAATGAGCATGTAAAATACGGCTTTTCACTTCTTCAGGGATCGGAAATTCCGGATTTTCAGGCATCTCGCCAAATGTTTGAATGACTTCAATCTTTGCATCTAACGCCTCTTCATAAAACTTTACCGCTTCTTGCCCATTACCATCCAAAACTAAATACGGATTAATACCTAAAATCATACAGGCACCTCTTTTTTAAGTTTTTTTATTATTTATTACACATAAAAACAGAACTAACGTTCTGTTTTTATGATATCATATGTGCTGAATTTCATTCAACTATTTACTTCTTTATTTTCTCAATTATTTTGAAGGAAGTTCCATCTCTTGTTTTCTAAGTTCAACGCGTCTGATTTTTCCGGAAATCGTTTTTGGTAATTCGTCTACAAATTCAATTTTGCGAGGATATTTATATGGTGCAGTTAGTCTTTTGACATGTTCTTGGAGTAAAGGAATCAATACGTCTGATTTTTCTTGGACATTGTCTCTTAATACGATAAATGCCTTCACAACACTTCCGCGAATTTCATCTGGACTTGCAACTACGGCGCACTCTCTTACATATGGATGTTTCACAAGTGCATCTTCCACTTCAAACGGCCCAATTGTATAACCAGAGCTAATAATAATATCATCTCCGCGGCCCTCAAACCAAAAATAACCGTCCTCGTCTTTTTTCGCTTTATCACCTGTAATATAATAATCACCGCGGAATTGCATCGCTGTCCGTTCTTCATCTTTATAATATTGCTTAAAGAGCGCTGGTGTATCAATATGGACAGCAATATCTCCAACTTCTCCTACAGGTACAGGTTTCCCCTCTTCATTTACGATATCTACTTGATTACCTGGCGTTGGTTTTCCCATTGATCCTGGCCTAATCTCCATTCCTTTCATAACACCAACGAGCAATGTATTTTCTGTTTGGCCGTATCCATCTCTGACTGTAACATTAAAATGCTTTTGAAACGTTTCAATCACCTCTCGGTTTAGCGGTTCCCCTGCTGATACAGCGCTATGTAACGCTTCTAAATTATACTGTTGTAAGTCCTCTACCTTTGCCATTAAACGATATTCCGTTGGCGTACAGCAAAGCACATTCACTTTGTTATCATCTAATAATTGCAAATATGTTTTCGGATCGAATTTACCGTGATATACAAACCCTGTTGCCCCTGAGCCGAGCGTCGCTAAAAACGGGCTCCAAATCCATTTTTGCCACCCTGGACTAGCCGTTGCCCATACTACATCATTCTCCTCTATTCCAAGCCAATTTGGAGCGCTTGTACGCAAATGTGCATATGCCCAAGCATGCGTATGAACAGCACCCTTTGGATTTCCTGTTGTCCCTGATGTATAGGATAAAAATACCATATCTTCCCGGTCTGTCTTGGCGATTTCTAATTCATCACTTTCTGTTTCTAATGCGTCCTTTAAATTGATCCACCCATCTACTGACTGCTCGCTCAATACGAATTTTTGAAGGGAGTCCTTCATCTCTACCCCTTCAAATTGTTCGATATACGGTTCATAACTGACAATTGCCTTTACTTCTCCATGCTGCAAACGATATTCAATATCTTTTTTACGAAGCATTTCTGAACTTGGAATGACTACAAATCCTGCTTTAATTGCCGCAATATACGTCATATACGCTTCAATTAAGCGCGGCATCATAATGAGAAGCTTGTCCCCTCTTTGCAGCCCACTCTTTATAAAAGCGTTTCCAATTTTATTCGCACCTTTTATTAGTTCAAGGTATGTAACCTCTCGTCTATTTCCTTCGTCATCCTGCCAAATTAAAGCAAGTCTCTGCTTCTCATTTGTATATTTCTCTATCTCCGCAACTAAATTATAAGACGGTGGTGCTAACAATTCTTCTCTATTCATAAACATCCTCCTTTATATCTATGCCTCCCTTCTATAATAAAGAATTTTCAGTAAATTTTGAACCCTCTTTTTTGACAAATTTTTTATCGATGCGTTAAATAAAAAAAGGAGCGGGAAAACCCGCTCCTTCTAAGCCATGTTATATGGGATTATTTTTGGAAACCGCCTAATTGTTGTTCTGCTAAAGAAACTAGACGTTTAGTGATTTCGCCACCAACAGATCCGTTAGCGCGAGATGTTGCATCTGCTCCAAGTTGAACACCGAACTCTTGAGCGATTTCGTATTTCATTTGGTCTAATGCTGCTTGAGCACCAGACACTGCTAATTTGTTTGTGCTTCTTGCCATATGGTATCACCTCCTTGTGAGTATAGAGTGTGATAAACCATATAGCTTCATACATATCTATTGATGGTAATTTATGGTTTTAAAGGATATTCAAGCACTTTTAGAAAAGATCTTCAAATTGTTCTTCTTCAGCCACTTCTACTGTTTGTAATACCATTTTTTCTGTATTGGCAACAGCGGACTCAATAAGTGGTGTAAAATCATATTTTGATTCAAAGCGATTTGCTTTTTCACGCTTTGGTTTTGTCGATGGACTTGCTGGTGTGAATACTGTACAGCAGTCTTCATACGGACGAATCGAAATATCATATGTTCCAATTTCATTTGCAATTTTAATAATTTCTAGCTTATCCATCGTAACAAGGGGACGAATCACTGGATAGTTTGTTACTTCATTAATCGTATGCATACTGTCTAGCGTTTGGCTTGCTACTTGTCCAAGACTTTCACCCGTTGTTATCGCAAGTGCATTACGCTCCTCTGCAATACGTTCTGTAATACGCATCATCATACGGCGCATAACTGTCATAGAATAACTAGATGGAATTTCCTTATTAATAGTTTTTTGCACTTCAGTAAACGGAACGAGGTGAAGCGTTACACGTTTACAATACTTTGTTAACTCTTGTGCTAAATCAATTACTTTTTGCTTCGCACGCTCACTTGTGAATGGCGGACTATGGAAGTGAACTGCCTCCACTGATACACCGCGCTTCATTGTTAAGAAAGCAGCTACTGGGCTATCGATTCCACCAGAAAGAAGTACCATTACTTTTCCGCCAACACCAACTGGTAATCCGCCAGCTCCCATACGCTCATCACACATAATATAGCTATAACCACTGCGAATTTCTACACGAACATTTACATCTGGATTATGCACATCTACTGTGATGTCTTCTGTATTATCTAAAATATATCCGCCAATCTCCGGAAGTAATTCCATCGTTCGCATTGGGAAGTGCTTATAAGAACGGTGTACTGTAATTTTAAATGTTTTTACATCGCCTTTTACTTGTAATAAAGCAGCTAGCGCACCCTTTTTAATATCTTCTAATTCTGTCGGTACTTTCATCGCTAAGTTAAATTTATGAATACCGAATACATCTTTCAATCTTTCTGCAATCGCCTCATGATCTTCGCCATTTAACTGAATGTACATACGGTCGTGTGTCGCATCAATTTTGATATTTGGGAATTTCTTTAATTTAAATTTAACGTTATCTTTTAACGTATTAACAAACTTAGAACGGTTCTTTCCTTTTGTCGTCATTTCACCATAACGAACTAAAATATATTCATATGTCATCATATTTTCTTTACCTCATCACTTCATATAGTTTTGGCAATGTTTCTTTTATAATTCCTTCGAATTGTGTGACTTCTTCCATCGTGTTCTCTGGTGCTAAACTAATGCGAATTGCACTTGCTGCTGCAGTGTGCGGCACTCCCATTGATACTAACACACGACTCACTTCATTCGCCTTTGAGGAACAAGCTGATTTTGTTGATACATATACATCACGTTCTTCTAGAGCATGAACTACTACTTCTGGTTTTAAACCAACGAATGACACATTTAAAATATGTGGCGCCGCATATTGAAGCGATGTATTAATCGTTACATCTTCCATTCCCTCAAAGAAACGTACGAGTTCTGCTTGTAACTTCTGTAAATGGTCAATCTTTTCTCTCATATGTTCCATTGTCATACGCAGCGCTTTTACCATCGCTACAATACCTGGTAGATTTTCTGTACCCGAACGATAACGAAGCTCCTGCTGACCGCCCGATAAAATCGGATCTAATCTTACGCCATCGCGTACATATAGAAGCCCAGTTCCCTTTACACTATGAAATTTATGTCCAGATATCGAACAAAGATCAATATGAGAAGCATATAGATCAAATGGTACTTTTCCAATTCCTTGCACATGATCTACATGGAATCGTATTTTTGGATAGTTCGCTAGCAACTTACCAATTTCGTCAACAGGTTGAATCGCTCCTGTTTCATTATTCACATGGATAATTGAAACAAGAATGGTATCCTCACGAAGCGCTCGTTTTACATCTTGAACTAATACAACACCATGTTCATTTACAGGTAAATATGTTACATCAAAGCCGAGCCCTTCTAATTGTTTATATGCTTCAAACACAGATGCGTGTTCAATATTTGTTGTAATGATATGTTTACCACGAGAGCGATTCTTCATCGCTATTCCTTTAATCGCAAGGTTATTTCCTTCTGTTCCACCCGACGTGAAAATAATCTCGGAAGGCTTAACATGAAGGAGCTGCGCTGCAATCGTTCTTGATTGTGTTAATAAACGCTCTGCTTCTCCTCCAAGCGAATGAATAGAAGAAGGGTTCCCAAAATATTTTCCTGCAACCGTTACGTAAGATTGAAGGACTTCTGGATACGGTTTCGTCGTCGCACTATTATCAAAATAGATCATCGTTCTTCCCCTTTCAGCGCCATCACATCATATAATCATATCACAAATACGTGCAATTACGCTAAACATACTCAAAGATTCCGTTTTCACATGCAGAAGTATACTTTTGTATTTTGAAACGAAAACCTTTGCGATATTCCGCTATTCATTATAGCAACATCATCGGTGAATTTACACATTCCGACATAAAAAAACAAACTCCTTTTTTCATTAAGGAGTTTGTTCGTTGTCCACAAATTCAGCGATTTTTTGAACAACACCAGGCTCAAGTTGTTCCAAAACAGAAGCTGCTTGTTCTAAAGCTGCATCGTATTCGTATTCGCGGAATAATCGCTCTGCATAATCTAAACTTTGTGCAAGATCAGCATCATGACTGCGGTAGCGATTGCCGTATTGAATTAATTTTTCTACTAAATACGCTTGTCCAATTAATTCCTGCGTCATTTCAGATACACCATTCACAATTGTATATGCTTCTTCTAACATACTATTTACCACATGCATATTGAGTGGTTTTAATTCTAATTGCTCATACACACCTTGCATTGCCTCTTGTCCTTTTTGTAAATCTTCCATAATGCTATCTGGAAGACCTGGCAAGTTAGACTTTTGCATAAAGCGTTTTGCTTCTAAAATCATGTTGCGCATTTCTTGTAGTTTCTCACGTGCTTCAAATTCTTCCTTACGCATCGTTTGCAACATCTCTTTGTATTCTGCATGAAGTACTTTTAACGTTTCACATTGCTCGTAAATCTCTTCAAGTTCTTCACGAATAACAGAGAATGCAATATCTTGCTCCGCAACACGCAATTGCAGCACTTCAAAACGTTTCATTAAAATGTGCATTTGTTTTTCAATTAACTTTTGCGATTCAATGTCTTTGTCTTGCAATTGATAACTTTGTTTCACAAATTGTGTTTCCGCTTTTGTCTCAATTGCCTGTTCACGAATCTCCTCTAAATCATCGTACACAGTAACTGTTTTTTGTTCTACATAATATCTTGCGTGTACTTCTTTTTCTAATTGATCGTACAACGTGTCTAAACGTGTTTTTAAACCTTCAATTTTATCTGTCGCTTCCGTTATATGAAGCTCTTGTAAATCGATCAAACATGTTTGTAGTTGTTTCGTCATATCTCGTACTTCTTTAGGGATTTCCAAATGATTTAATACATAGCCTTGTTTATTCATGTCGTCATGACCTTGTAATAAATCTTCCAACTGTACCGGTAACGTAGCCTGACACTCTACTAATAAGTCAGGAATTTCATGAATGACGATTTCTAAATTCGATAATCCGTCTTCTAAACTAATAACAATTTCTCTTGCTTTTAAATAATCGCCATTAGCTGTCGCTTCTTCAAACTTTTGAAATTTATCGGATTCTATATCTAGCAACTCTTCAATTTTCTGTTCTGCTTCACCATACATATGACGGTGGGCAAGTACACTCTTCTTCATACTACGATATGTATCACGTAACCCGTCGATTTCTGAACTATTTTTCTCATGACTTTCTAACAATTGCTGTAATTCGTTTAAAATCTCTGTAATACGATTATCAGCTTCATCTAAGCCACTAATGGATTCATTCATCGCATGCTTTGCTTTTCGGAAGGAAAATTGCGAGGCTGATTTCCGCGCGCTCTCTAAATCTTTCTCGGCTTTTGGGAGAACCGTTGCTACAATCTCATCCCATTCTTCACGCCATTTTCCAAACAATTCTTCTGTTTGGCCCGTCATATTTAAATCCTTCACCCGTTTCAATTCATCTGCAACAGGCTTGTCTTTTATTTCTTGTTTCCACTGCTCAAGTGCTTCAATATCTTTATATGAACGATTTCTTATCACGAGCTCTATCATAAGCAGTACTAGAATAGAGCTTACCACAATGATAACGATCGTCAGGATAGAATCCATGCAAAAAAGCCTCCTAATTATATCTCTTTTTTTGTCCGCTCCGTTTATGAAATGGAAGGCGTTATGTATAAAAAGGGAAACCCCTATATTTAACAACTAACAATGTACTAATCATACCATGTAATGGCTTGTTTTTGACCTAGTTTTTTTAAAATTTCATGTTTCTTTTTTTGCACTTGTAATATTTCTAATTCTTCATTTTCATGCTCCGCCGTATTTTCACATCATTAGAGGAAATCCATGCGTAAAACACCCCACCTCAGCTAATTAGGTGGGGTGTTTTTACATATGAACTGCTCTTGGTAAAGGATAATACATTTGTGTTACACATAACGTTTGTTCCATCCATTGCTCAATTTCTTTCGTGTACATTTCCAAAAAGAATGTCTCAGACGGAAAAGAATGCAGCACTTCAGATATATACTGCGGATATAAATACGGCATATGAATCATGCCTTTTAACTGCGTCATAAACATTGTAAAAGACACCTTTTGAAACTCCTGCTGCATTTGTCCTTGCCTAATAATTTGCTCTATATAATATCTTTCTTTAGAAAAATAAACAGTCATCACTTCTCGAATTAACGTTGTATCTAACGAAAGCTCCCGATAAAAGAAACGTGTCAGTTCTCGGTTTTCAAATTGATATCGTAAAATCCCTCTTATAATTTGCCTCATTACTTCTTTTGCCGACAAATACTCTCCTTGTTCAAACGACATTTCAATTACATGAATATATCCTTCTAGAAAATCTGTAATAAGCTGTTCTAATAAACCTTGCTTTCCAGCAAAATAATATGAAATATTAGCCACATTCACATCCGCCCGCTTTGCAATATCACGCACTGACGTCCCATCATACCCTTTCGTATAAAACAATGAAATTGCCGCATCAATTATTCTTTGTTTCGTCTGCTTCATGCGCTCACTTCCTCTCACTCTGAACAGCTATAGTGTAAATTTCTTGACTTTTAAGACAAATTCCTTTAATTTTCTATCGACAAAGTCACGTGAAATACAGCGTATTTTGCTATGATTTTACATTTCTCGATAGAAAGGGTGGCGTTTCCATGTTTACAAAAGAAAGTTATGCAGGATCACGTGAAGAGCAATACGAAACAGTAATCAAACAACTTGATGCATTGTTAACAGGTGAATCAAATGTAGTCGCGAATTTAGCAAATGCCTCTGCACTACTAAACCAATTTCTAGAGCGCATTAACTGGGTTGGTTTTTATGTAACGGAAGAAAATCAACTTGTCCTCGGACCGTTCCAAGGAATGCCTGCGTGCGTTCGCATTCCTTTTGGGCGCGGCGTTTGCGGCGTAGCAGCTGAAACAAAAACAACGCAGCTCGTTGCAGATGTTCATCAATTTCCAGGACATATCGCTTGTGATAGTGCCTCTAATTCTGAAATTGTTGTACCGATTATAAAAGAGGGCAATGTTATCGGCGTACTCGATATTGATAGCCCCGAAAAAAATCGTTTCGATGAAGTAGATCAGCGCTATTTGGAGAAATTTGTGGAAACGCTCCTCAAACATATGTAATACAAAAGAATGAGTTATCGATCAAGTGTAACTACTAAATCGATAGCTCATTCTTTTTATTTGTTATTCATATGAGAAAATGCAGCTGTTCTTTTTTGTAATGCCTGCGTTAAATCAGAAACAATATCCTCCCATGATTCTAAACCAACGGATAAACGGATTAAATTATCAAAAATGCCCATTTCATGACGAACCTCTGCTGGAATAACAGCATGTGTCATCGTTGCAGGATGCTGTACCAATGTTTCCGTATCACCAAGGCTTACCGCGATTGTAATAAACTGCAATTCATTCATAAACGCCTGTGCTTCCTCTTTTCCCCCTTTAATGGAGAACGAAATTACCCCTCCACCGCGCTTCATTTGCCGAGATGCGATTTCTCCTTCTGGATACCAAACGGCTTCCACACTTTCATGATTTTTCAAAAAGGCCACGACTTTTTCCGCATTATCACAATGCCGATCCATTCTTACGGCTAATGTCTTTAATCCCCTTAGCAATAGCCATGCATCAAAAGGTGCCATAATTCCCCCAATATCTTTTCGGATCGGGCGAATTTTCTCAGCTAGCTCTTTCGTTCTGCACACTGTAACACCTGCAACAACATCCCCGTGACCACCAATATACTTTGTAGCACTATGAAGAACCGCATCACAACCGAGTGCAAGAGGAGTTTGTAAATAAGGTGAGCAAAATGTATTATCGACAATGACAAGCAATTCATTTTGTTTTGCCACTTTGATAACTTTCTCTAAATCGATAAGCTTCATTGTTGGATTAATCGGTGTTTCAATAAAAATCAACTTTGTATTTGGAAGGATTTTCTCTTGAATCTCTTCCTCTGTTTCCATATCACATAATGAATGCGTAATCATAAATTTTTCTTCTAACACTTCTAAAAAGCCATACGTGCATCCATATAATCCATTTGAACAAATAATATGATCTCCAGCACGCAAACATGCAAGCAATGTCGCTGAAATAGACGCCATTCCTGAACCGAATGCCAGTGCCGATTCTCCTCCTTCTAAAGCTGCCATTCGTTCTTCAAATAATTCCACAGTTGGATTTCCAAGTCTTGAATAGATATAAGACGGATCTTGCCCAGCAAAACTCGCCTCCCCTTGCTCAGCTGTTTCAAATGTATAAGTAGAAGTTTGGAATAATGGCGGCGTTAAGCTTCCTTTATGTACCTTAGACTCATATCCATGATGAATCAGTACTGTCTCCATATGTTTGTTTTTCATAAAAAACATCCCCCTTATGTTTTCACTTTATATAAACGCTTTCTATATGTTCCTATCTTTCTTTTATGGTGTTTCAAATTCCTTCTTGTAATTTCCAAAAATTGATATGCATGAATCAAAAAAGAACTTACTTGACGAAATTCCAGCAAAAAGATATAATAGCGTTTGTGTAAAATAAAAAGGCAGCCTTGTAATGTGAGTTTATCGTTTGTATTTTGTTCCTCCATTTTGAGGTGTATCTCGTAACTCCCTGCTGCTGGAGCGAAGGTACATGAAAACAAAATGCGCATAAATGTCGATTACGTCTGTTTTTATTTTACGAAAATAAAAACACTTAAAGGAGGAGTCAACTATGGCTCGTTATACAGGTCCAGCTTGGAAACTGTCTCGTCGTCTTGGAATCTCTCTAAGCGGCACAGGTAAAGAATTAGAAAAACGCCCTTACGCACCAGGTCCTCACGGTCCGAACCAACGTAAGAAACTTTCAGAATACGGTTTACAATTACAAGAGAAACAAAAACTTCGTCACATGTACGGCATGACTGAGCGTCAATTCCGTCGCACATTTGACCAAGCAGGTAAAATGCCAGGTAAACACGGCGAAAACTTCATGATCCTTCTTGAAGCTCGTCTTGACAACCTAGTTTACCGCATGGGCTTAGCTCGCACTCGTCGCGCAGCTCGCCAATTAGTAAACCACGGCCACATCATGGTAGATGGCGCTCGCGTAGACATCCCATCTTACCGCGTAAAACCTGGTCAAACTATCAGCGTTCGCGAAAAATCTAACAACCTTGTTGTTGTTAAAGAAGCGATCGAAGTTAACAACTTCGTACCAGAATACTTAACTTTCGATGCTGATAAATTAGAAGCTACTTACACTCGTCACGCTGAGCGTTCTGAGTTAGCAGCTGAAATCAACGAAGCGTTAATCGTAGAGTTCTACTCTCGTTAATCTCGGTACTCTGCAAAGAGTAGTATTAAAAGCCTTAGGAGCCTTGTTAATTCAAGGTTCCTGGGCTTTTTTTATTTATCATCAATAATGCGGAATAAAGCATAAAAAAGAATGTACCTGGGGCTAAGTGAGGGTAGTTTGGGACAAAAAATATAAAAGGCTGGCGTGTGTATAGGAATGAGTAAGTCTCAACAAAGAAACACCTTAAAAGAAGTTGTTTCTTTGTTGAGATTACTTTCATTACATATCCATCTTCATCCCGCCTGCTTCTATAGCTAATTGATTAAGTGCAGCCGGAGACCTATACCGATACAACTCTTGTTTTTGATGCATATTCATAAAAAGCACGTTACCCTTTCTCATTAACATAAGAGAATAGTAACGTGCTTTTAACTTTAAGAATAGCCTAAATGTGGGGCCCACCCCATGCTCAAGAAGCTACCTAAACCTTTGTATATTCAAGTTGCTCTTTGCAACCTTTTTATTATTTACTAAGAGAATCGTACTATCGATGGATAAATTATTTACACCCACAATTACACTTGTGCTGTTTAAAATCGATTACCATTCGACCTTGAATCTTGCCTTGTTCCATTTCTTCGAATACATCTTGTACTTCATCTAGTGGGCAAGTTTGAACAACCGGCACTACTTTGCCTTCTGCACCGAACATAAATGCCTCTTCTAGGTCCTTACGAGTACCAACTAGAGAACCAACTACTTCAATTCCGTCTAGTACAAGTCGTGGAATGTTTAAGTCCATAGTTTCTACTGGTAAACCTACCGCAACTACTTTACCGCAAGCACGTACTGCATCAACTGCTGAGTTGAAGGCTACTTTAGAAACCGCTGTTACTACAGCAGCATAAGCGCCGCCAAACGCCTCTTGAATAATCTTATCAGCAGGACCTTGAGTAATTGGATTGATAGTCATATCAGCACCAACCTCTTTAGCTAATGCTAATTTGTCGTCATTGATATCTACTGCAATTACCTTTGCACCAAATACATTCTTAGCATATTGAATAGCTAGGTTACCTAATCCACCACAACCGTAGATTACGATAGGTTGACCAGGTTTAATGTCTGATACTTTAATAGCTTTGTATGTAGTTACCCCTGCACATGTGATTGATGATGCTTGAGCAGGATCTAATTCTTCTGGTACTTTTACCGCATAATCAGCAGTAACGATACATTGTTCAGCCATGCCGCCATCTACTGTATAACCAGCATTCTTAACTTCACGACAGAATGTTTCTCTACCAGTTACACAATACTCACAACGTCCACAAGATTGGAACATCCATGCGATACTTACACGGTCACCAATCTTAAGTGAAGTGACATCATCAGCAATTTTAGTAACAATACCTACACCCTCGTGACCAAGGATGCGGCCATCTGTGTTACCAAAATCATGATTCGCAACGTGTAAGTCAGTGTGACAAACTCCACAATACTCTACATCTACTAATGCTTCGCCTGAACGTAACGGACGTAATTCTTTTTCAATAACTTCGATGTTTGCTTTGCTGTTTTTATTAACCACTACTGCTTTCATATGTGATCTCCCCTTTAGTGTTTTAGAATTTTAATGAGTTCATCTCACAACTCTTATCCTCACTGTTATGGCGAATGATTGTACCAAATTCAAGTGTTCTATCATCATCACAAGTTCATAATAACATAAAATTTGGAAAATACGTTATAAAATATCGAACAAAGTTTGAACTGTTATATAAAGCATTTTCGATATCTTTAAAGAAAAAGATCCCCTAGTGAATGCCGAAAAGAATTAAAAAAATAACTTCTGCAGAAGGAAATTTACTTGAACCATACTGGGAATCTTATGTAGAAATGAAGGCTACACGAGATACTGGAATGCATGGAGAAAGACGGACAAAAGCTTGCATCTATGTAAGTACAAATTGAAAAATCGACATAAAACCTTTCTTTTTAGATGGGAGAGAGAATCCGGCCATGCATAGAAGCGGTCAGATCCTTTTTCTGCCCCATGCCAAGTGAAAACAAAGAGGGCAAATGGGAATGAAATAACGATGAAAGCCGACTCATATAAGAGTCGGCTTTCATCTTGTATATTTTTCACTTCAGTGACATAGTATGTTTTATTCTTACTGTTGTGGCAATCCATTGACTGACACTTTATCGATAACAGTAAATCAATCTCTTCTCACACGAGAGGGTTTTTCATTATTCATACGATATATATAAAATAAATTTATTTATCTTCTTGTTTTTCCACATATACATAAGCATCTTTAGGATTTTTATGTACAATGTTTTGTGTATTCTCCGCAAGCTGCCCCGCATTTAGCAAAGAAAAAATAATGAGCGCTTCTAGTGACATTTTGTGTTACCACTCCTTTCATTTTTACCTTATACATACATCATACTCCTTACTTGTGACTTCCGTATGAACATAGAGAGAAGATAAAAACAAAAAGGCTTTGGGGAATCTATCTCCCCAAAGCTTTTTTTCATACTACTTGATTAGTAACGAATTAAGAAATATTTCTTCTTACCGCGGCGAATAATTGTGAATTTACCTTCGATGCGGTCGTTTTCTGTTACAACGTAATCTAATGCTTGTGTACGCTCACCGTTTACGTAGATTGCACCGTTCGTTACATCTTCACGCGCTTGACGTTTTGATGGTGAAATTTTACTTTCAACAAGTAAGTCGATTAATACTGTATCTTCTGCAGTGCGTTCTACAGATGGTACATCTTTGAACCCTTGCTCGATTTCGCTTGCAGTAAGTTCTGCTACAGAGCCGCTGAATAATGCAGCTGAAATTTTAATTGCTTGCTCTAACGCTTCTTCACCGTGAACAAGTTTTGTCATTTCAGATCCTAATGCTTTTTGTGCTGCACGTTTTTCTGGCGCTTCAGCTACTTGCTTCTCAAGCTCAAGAATTTCTTCATGAGATAAGAATGTGAAGTATTTTAAGTATTTAACAACATCGCGATCATCTGTGTTGATCCAGAATTGGTAGAACTCGTAAGGAGTTGTTTTTTCTGGGTCTAACCAAATTGCGCCGCCTTCTGTTTTACCAAACTTCGTGCCGTCAGATTTTGTAACAAGCGGAATTGTTAAGCCGAATGCTTTCGCATCTTCTTCTGATTTACGAATTAATTCAAGACCCGCTGTGATGTTACCCCATTGGTCACTACCACCGATTTGTAGACGGCAATTATGCTGCTTATATAAATTTAAGAAGTCGTATGATTGTAAAATCATGTAACTAAATTCAGTAAATGAAATACCTGTCTCTAAACGAGATGCTACTGTATCTTTTGCTAACATATAGTTTAAACCGAAGTTTTTACCGATGTCACGTAAGAATGTAATGACATCTAAGTTTCCAAGCCAGTCATAGTTATTTGCCATTGTTGCTGGGTTTTCTACATTTTCAAACTCTAAGAAGTTTGAAAGCTGATTTTTAATACTTTCTGTGTAGTAAGCAACTGTATCTTTCGTATTTAATGTACGCTCTGCTTTTTTACCACTTGGGTCCCCGATCATACCTGTACCACCACCAACAAGTGCGATTGGTTGATGACCAGCTAATTGGAAACGACGTAACATTAATACCGGTAACATATGGCCAATGTGTAAGCTATCCGCTGTTGGATCAAAACCACAGTATAATTTCACACTTTCTTTTTCTAATAACTGTTGTAAACCTTCAGCATCTGTTTGCTGATTAATTAAACCGCGAAATTCAAGATCTTGTAAAATACTCATATTCTACATACTCTCCTTTACATTACTTGAGCGTGAAATGTGAAAACATAAAAAAATCGCCCCTCAAATAAGGGACGATTTTGATCATCGCGTTACCACCCTAGTTGTAGGCAAAAAAGCCTACCACCTCATTCACATAACGGCTCAACACCGTCTTTTCCCTTTCGAATACAATTCAATCGAAAAAAGATGCTCCAGGGGCGTAATTCACGATCATCTATGTGCTGATTTCCACCGACCATCAGCTCTCTAAAACAGGGAAATGATCACTACTTCTCCCTTTCCACGCTCAATTATTTATATACTTTTCTTTATATCATTATTTACTATTGTGTGTCAAATCGAGGGAAATGATACGTTACCTTTCCACTCTAAGGCTATTCGCAATTCCTTAACTAGAGACTCGCAATAAGTATCATAATGAAAGAAAGAATCGGAACACCAGCTAATAACGATACATGAAACGCAATTGATAAATCATTCCCAATCGTCGCTTCCACAGGATCTTTTGCTGGAGACGCAAGAAAACGTAAAAAACGATCTCCCAGATTAACTTTTTGCGGAAAATCTGGAATTTCCACATGATCGCTATCTAAATGTTGCTTTAATTTATATTCTTTATTAAAGGGATTTTCGCTCAATTTCATCCACCTCCAGCAATTGTTTCAATCTCTTAATGCCGTTATGAAGCCTAGATTTCACCGTTCCTACAGGAATATTAAGCACCTCTGCGATTTCCTTTTGCGGCATATCATGATAATAGGAAAGAATCAGGACAGCCCGCTGATCTTCAGGAACTTTCAAAATTGCCTCTCTTACGGTGAGCCGGTCTTCTTGTGAAAACTCCTTCTCCTGAATCGGTACTAAAAACGGTAAAAGAGAGCGCCACTTTTTTCTTCGATTCAATTTATTAATCATAAGGCGATAACCGATTTGAAACAAATACGTTTTAATTTTCCCCTTTTCACTCTCATACATATGCTTCTTCCGCTCTAACATTAAAAACGTATCTTGAACGAGATCTATACTCAATTGCTCATCACGGTTAAATCGATACAAAAATGTATATAGCGCTGGTTTGATCAAAACATATAGTTTTTCTCCAGCTTGCTTATCTCCATTTTGATACGCAAGCATGAGCTCTTCCTCAATCCCAATCTGCACCATGTTTTTTAATCTCCTTTATTCCTTTTAACGTTAAAGAGATTCGGCTAACTAAATAAATACTTGCGACTAATGTCCAAACCTGCGCTTGATTCGTAAAAAACTGAACATATGGGTTTTGAATCGTAAACCCACTTGAAACTAAAATATTTAACGCTTGCACACATATACATGCGTACACTGCAAGACAAACTGAAATTGTATCAAATACATTCCAGCGAAAATATATTTTTGTTTTTATAAAATCAATTTTATATCCTTCTTTTCGTACAACATGCTTCTTATCAAAAGGGAAAATGATAGAAAACATAACAATCATAATAATTCCCCCAGTAATCATCGAAACCTTAAATCCTATCGCCATAGGCAGTAACATACCACAAGAAAATACAACTATAATACCTAATAAAGCAAAAATAAGCATCCATTTATTCAACATATAAACCGCCTCCTAATCTATCCTGTCATAAACTTATACAAATACTGGAGGCAAATGGTTCAAAAAATTATTTTATTTTTTTAATTATTTTCGCAGGATTCCCGCCAACTACTACATGATCACACAAAAAGAAAAGCCTGAACGTAACATCGTTCAGACCTTTCTCTCTTAATCTTCCATCGTCGATAAGTCGCCTGTTGGTAAGTTTAACTCCCACGCTTTTAACACGCGTCGCATAATTTTACCACTTCTCGTTTTCGGTAATTTATCTCGGAATTCAATTTGTCTTGGCGCTGCATGAGCTGCAAGACCTTTTTTCACAAATTGGCGAATCTCTTCTTTTAATTCATCGGATGCTTCATATCCTGCGCGCAATGCGATAAACGCTTTAATAATTTCTCCGCGCACTGGATCCGGAATACCAATTACACCAGCTTCCGCTACAGCAGCGTGCTCGATTAATTTACTTTCTACTTCAAATGGACCAACACGCTCACCAGACGTCATAATTACATCATCAATACGTCCTTGGAACCAGAAGTATCCATCTTCATCCATATAAGCAGAGTCACCTGATACATACCAATCTCCCGGCATGAAGTAAGACTCATATTTTTGCGGATTGTTCCAAACAGCGCGCATCATAGCTGGCCATCCCTTAGCAATCGCTAAGTTCCCCATTGTATATGGCGGTACTTCATTTCCTTCGTTATCAACAATCGCTGCCTTCACACCTGGAATTGGTTTCCCCATTGATCCTGGGCGAATTTCCATACAAGGATAGTTACAAATAACTTGTCCCCCTGTTTCTGTCATCCACCATGTATCATGAATACGAAGGCCAAATGCGTTCATTCCCCAGCGAATTACTTCTGGATTTAACGGCTCACCAACGCTTAGTACGTGGCGCAACTGTGATAAATCATACTTTTTAATTGCTTCTTCGCCAGCGCCCATAAGCATGCGGAACGCTGTTGGTGCACTATACCAAACCGTTACGCCATAATCTTGCAACGCTTCATACCATGCCTCTGGACTAAAGCGTCCTCCTACAATAAGGTTTGACGCTCCGACTAACCACGGTGCAAATATACCGTAGGCAGTTCCTGTTATCCAGCCCGGATCAGCTGTGCACCAGTATACATCGTCTTCTTTTAAATCTAACACCCATTTTGCTGTTTGATAGTGCTGCACCATCGCATTTTGCGCATGAAGAACTCCTTTTGGTTTCCCTGTAGAACCAGACGTATAATGAAGAATTAATCCATCCTCACGATCTAACCATTCAATTTGCAGCTTGTTAGAAGCTTGTTCAAATAATGGATTAAACGCGACAAGCTTTCCGCCGTCTTCTACATTTTCTCCAACAAGAAAGACGGTCTTTAACGCTGGTAAGTCATTCAGTGGTACACGCTCTAACAATTCAGGCGTCGTAATTAGCACCTTCGCTTCACTATCTTCTAGACGATCGCGTACCGCACCTTCCATAAATGCTTCAAATAACGGCCCAACAATCGCGCCTAATTTCACTGCACCAAGAAGTGCAAAATATAATTCCGGTGAACGCGGCATGAAAATAAAAACGCGATCTCCTTTTTCCACATCACCATAGTTTTTCAAGACATTTCCCGCTTTGTTAGAGAACTCCTGCATTTCTTTAAATGTATATTTTTCTTTGCGCGATCCATCTTGATAATAAAGTGCTACTTTATTTTTCCGATCAGATTTCGCATGTTTATCAATTGCCTCATATGCCATATTCACTCGGCCTGTTTCATACCAAGAAAAGTTTTTATTCACCTCTTCCCAGTTGAAGCCTGCGTATGTTTCTCCATAATTCAACAAATTATTTTCTCCTTTAATGACAGGAAGCGTTTCCATTTTCATGCTTTACATCCCCCTCCTATGTATTCTATTATCTATTATAATAGCATTATTTAAAATTTTCAGTATATTTGTTGATTTTTAGACATATTTTTACTGACAAAATTCGATTCACATCGCATATATTATAAAGTACGATAATAGTAGATTCACAAACCCTCAAGGTGGTGAGCAAAACATTGATTCATAAAAAAATATATAATGCTAGAAATTTAAAAACAGCAAAAGGAACCTTAATCATTGAAGGTCCTGTATCTACACATAATCTCGAAATGTATGAATTTCATCCAGACTTAGTTGCCTTTCGCCCTGCTGATCAGCAATATAAAGCAATTGTCGAAATTTCTAAGTTACCAGAAGCTCGCATTCTTATTGCTAGACATGATCAAACAATTGTCGGGTATGTTACATACCTATATCCTGATCCGCTAGAACGGTGGTCAGAAGGAAATATAGAGAATTTAATTGAACTCGGGGCAATTGAAGTCATTCCAGCATTCCGCGGCTGCTCTGTTGGAAAAAATCTATTAGAAGTTTCGATGATGGATGATCATATGGAAGATTATATTATATTAACGACTGAATATTATTGGCATTGGGATTTAAAACAAACGGGTTTAAATGTTTGGGAATATCGCAAAGTGATGGAGAAAATGATGAATGCCGGTGATTTAGAATGGATGGCAACAGATGATCCAGAAATTTGTTCCCATCCTGCTAACTGTTTAATGGTTCGCATCGGAAAACGCGTTGATACAAACTCTATCCAAGCATTCGACCGCTTACGCTTTCAAAATCGCTTTATGTATTAAGAGGGGAGACCTATGAAATGATTGTAGAAGAGATTATGAATCATGATGTAATTGCACTGCACCCAGATGATACGATAGAAACCGCTCTACGAACAATACACTCAAAAAACATTCGACACATTCCAATTATAAATCATGATAACAATGTCGTCGGCATTATTTCCGACCGCGATGTACGAGATGCAAGCCCGTCTATTCTGGATGAACAAGTTTCACTCGATATGCTAAAGCAGCCGATACAGCTCATTATGAAACACCCCGTGATGACGTGCCATCCTCTCGATTTCGTTGAAGAAATTGCGACTCTATTTTTTGAAAATAAAATTGGCTGCCTTCCTGTTACAAAAGGCGGAAAGCTTGTTGGAATCATTTCAGAATCGACAGTGCTGCACACACTCGTCAAACTAACCGGTGCTCATCAGCCAAGTTCACAAATTGAAATTCAAGTAAAAAATGAACCTGGTATTCTAGGCAAAGTAGTTACTATTTTTAGTGAACTTCAAATTAATATCGTAAGCGTTCTTGTCTATCCAGCAAAAGATGAGAATCATAAAGTACTCGTTTTCCGCATTCAAACGATGAATCCTCTAAGGATAATTGAAGCATTAGAAGCAAAAGGTCACCATGTCTTATGGCCAAATATAATGGGGATGCAGGCATGAAGAGCGCCTTCATTTACTCAGATCATTTTCGGGGCTATTCTTTTAGCCCTGAACATCCCTTTAATCAACTTCGCGTTACACTCACGTACGATTTATTAGTAAAGAGTGGCTTTATTTCTCCTTCTCAAGTCATTCCGCCAAGGATGGCAACAGACGAGGAGATTGCTTTGATTCATACAGAGGAATACATAAATGCGGTAAAACGTGCTGGAGAAGGAAAATTAGAGAAATCAATCGGGGTAACATACGGCCTTGGAACAGAAGATACGCCAATGTTCCCCCATATGCATGAAGCAGGTGCATTACTTGTTGGCGGTACATTAACAGCTGTTGATGCAGTCATGTCCGGGAAAGCAAGGCATGCGTTAAACTTAGGTGGTGGTTTACACCATGGATTCCGCGGCAAAGCATCTGGTTTTTGTATTTATAACGATAGCTCCATCGCTATTAAATATATCCAAAAAAAATATGGATTGCGCGTGTTATATATTGATACAGACGCCCATCACGGTGATGGTGTCCAATGGTCTTTTTACGATGATCCTAACGTCTGTACGATTTCACTCCATGAAACAGGGCGCTATTTATTCCCTGGAACTGGTGCAGTCAATGAGCGCGGACAAGGCGTTGGATACAGTTATTCTTTTAATGTTCCACTCGATGCCTTCACAGAAGATGATTCTTTTTTACAGTCTTATCGCACTGTTGTAAAAGAAGTGTCAGCTTACTTTAAACCAGATATCATTTTAACGCAAAACGGCGCTGATGCGCATTATTACGATCCACTTACACACCTTTGTTCAACAATGCAAATTTATCGCGAGATTCCAAAGCTTGCTCATGAAATCGCAAATGAATACTGCAACGGACGCTGGATTGCCGTTGGCGGCGGTGGCTACGACATGTGGCGCGTCGTCCCAAGAGCGTGGGCACTCATTTGGCTCGAAATGAATAACATCCAAAACATCTCAGGTTATCTCCCTCCAGAATGGATTGAAGCTTGGAAAGGACAAGCAACTGCCGAACTTCCCCTCACATGGGAAGACCCTAACAACATGTATAATCCTATCCCTCGAAAACAAGAAATCGAAGAAAAAAACGCATTAACAGTAGCAAAATCTCTTGAAATTATTCGGAATAATACGAAAAAGGCTTTGTATTAAATAAAATCAGTAAAGATTTTCTACTGATTATTAGTCCTTACCAATCGGGCTTTTACAGAATAAAAGAATAGGAGGTTTGCTCCTATTCTTTTTATGAAAGGTGATAGTTTATGTGGACACAACAACTCATCCACACAAATCATGGCACTTTTAAAATCTTTACAAAAGGGAGTGGCGAACCACTTTACGTTAATTTAATACAAATGGTGATTATTTAGCTGCAAATATAACTTTATTTACGGTTCCCAGCCATATTATATAAATCCATTTTAATTTTTCAATATATAAGTCGCTGCTAGGTAGAATAAAACATAATCTGCCCTCGCTTTCTTCCTTTGTTTTCACCCTTGCATGTGGCAGAAAAAGGCCCTGACCGCTTCTATGCATGGCTAGATGCTCTCGTCCACCTAAAAGAAAGAGGTTTTTATGCCGTTTTTTCAACTTGTATTTATATAACTTTAAATTCCTATATAAAATTAACAAAAAACTCTTTATATGCTTTTATTCAATAGGAACTGTAAAAGAAATCACCGTACCTTCACCAAGTTCACTCTTAATATTTAACCCTGTTCCATACAGTTGTTTTAAGCGGGCGTCGGTATTTAATATACCAATACCACGTTTTTGATTCGGTTTTTTTGTTAAAATTTCCTTTATTCTTTCAGGAGACATACCAACGCCATTATCAGAAATGGAAACTTGTACAAATTCACGGGCTCTTTGGATTTGTATATGGATACATCCACCATTCGCTTTTTTCACGATCCCATGGCGCACAGCATTTTCAACTAATGTCTGAATCGAAAACGGAGGAATTTGACAGTCCACTCCACTTTCAATGTCCCAAACAACTTGTACTCTTTTTCCAAAACGTTCTTTTTCGATATAAAGATATGATTTCAGTACATCTAGTTCATGTTGAAGAGGCACAGTACGTTCTAAAATTTCCTCACCAAAACTAGCCTTTAAATATTCTCCAAATTCAACAATTAATTTCTCCATCCTTGTTATATCAATTTCACTTAGTGCTGCAATTGTATTCAGCGTATTAAAAAGAAAATGTGGTTGAATTTGTGCTTGAAGCCAAGCCGCCTCCATTCGTACTCTTTCATGAATGGAATGTTTCAAGTCAGTTAAAGCTTTCATTCTTACCTTTAATTCAAGAGCATCAACTGGTTTTACGATATAATCATTTGCTCCAGCAAGAAAACCTGTATAAATATCTGCCGGTTGAGACCTCGCTGTTAATAATAAAATCGGAAGCTCAGAAATCGAGTATTGCTCACGAATTGCTTTTGTTAGCTCATAGCCAGACATTGTTGGCATCATCACATCAATAAGGATAATATCCCATTCCATATTTAATCGATTTAAGACTTCCATCCCAGTTGTTACGGTTTCAAGTTCATATTCTTCCTGTGGCAGTATACTTTTCAATACTTTTAAATTAATCGGATCATCATCAACAGCAAGAACCCTCGGTTTATTGCTAGCACTATTATTATTTTCTACTCCACTCTGCTGTAGTTGAGGAAGCGAAGGAACATGCTCCATTTTTATTTGCGAAAAAACTGGCGTTTGTTCATTTTCATTTTGCAACTTTTCAGCAAGCGGCAATGTAAATGTAAAAATGGATCCCTGCTTTATAAACGAGGTGACGGTAAGTGTTCCACCGTGCATCTCAACTAATTGCTTACAAATACTTAATCCAAGTCCAAATCCGCCACTTTCTTGGTAAGAAGAATCTCCCTGCTCATAAGGAAGGAAAATTCTCTTTTGCGTTTCTTGATCAATACCAATCCCTGTATCTTTCACATGAATAACCGCGTAATTATTTTGTTCTTCCACATCTATCGTAATGAAACCTTCATCTGTAAATTTCACTGCATTATGAAGTAAATTAAATAAAATTTGAATTACACGATTTTGATCTGCAAGCACAAGCGGGAACTGCGCTGGAATGTTCATGTTTATCCGTAATCTTTTTTCTTCCATAATGAATTTTTGCATGTCAACAACCGTTGTAATGATTGGCTGCAACTCAAGCGCCTGCTTATTTATAGTCATTTCTTTTTGTTCCATTCTTTTAACATCTATTAAATCATTTAATAAATAAGACATGCGTCTTCCAATTGTCATTAGCAATTGGAGATTTTGCTTGCTTTCATTCGGTAATTTCGCTTTCTCATTATGTATAACACCTCGCGCTATGTTAATCATTCCATGCAGTGGATTGCGAAGCTCATGCGCTGTGTTTGCCAAAAATTGATCTTTCTTACGATGCTCTTTTTGTAATTCTTCAACTAATTCAACGTTTTCATCATTCGTTCTAAAAAAGCGAATAAACCAAAAGGTTGAAAACGTCAAAAAAACTAAAATTAAATCAACAGGATAGAAAACCGGATCAAATATCCTTGCAAAATCCGAACTATAAAAGGTTATCATTTCTTTAAAAGCTGCCCATAATATGTTCGACAGAGTACTAATTGCCGCGAAAAATAGAAAAAGAGAATCGCTTTCACCACTCTTAAGCACTTTTAACATAACAATAGCTATCGTTACAATCGGAATCACTACGGCAAAAAATAATAAAATTGCCCATTCTTGTATGATTCTAGATGGAGACAGTAAGACAAATAGCACATAGAGTCCGCATAATCGGATAACCCATGAAATAAACTTGCTACTCCTATAAGTTTGAAAAAATTTTTTTATAAAAAGTAACAAGAACATCCCTAAGCCACTATAAGATATATAGAGAATCTTTATATATACTTGAAAATCCAATTCGAACCAATCTGAGAGAAATCGATTATTACTAATTAAAACCGAAATTCCAGTTAAAAAACTAGCAATAGAAAAGTAAAAAATTTCAATCTGTTTTGGTTTTATCATAAATACAATGAATGCGTAGACACTATGTAGAAATATAATGATGGCAACTATGAGCTGCAGACTAAGTGTCTTAAAATGCTCCCCCGTGATTGCATTTTCAGTACCAAAACGAACCACTCCTGTTATACCACCCTGAGTAGATTCTTGCGTATTTTTTGTCACTGCAATAAGGAGGCGTATCACACCATTCTCATCAGGCGTTACTGTTATAATCGTTGGAGTAAGAGTGGATTTATTGGCATTATTAGGTTGAAAAACGCTACCTCTTTGTTTAATAAGCTTTCCATTAACATAGAGATCGAACTGATTATGAACACGTTGAACGTCCAAGCTATATTTTTGATGGGGATCTTTAACCAAAATTGTCAAAGAGTATGTACCGTATTCTTTTTTTTCATCGTTTAAAGAAACTTGGTCTCCCCAATTACTAGGAACTTGAATGAATTCATTCGTAACATCACCTGATTGATCTTTTAATTGTTCAGGTGTTAATAAAACATTCGGATAAAATCTCCACTCGCCATTCAATGTAACAATATCTTGGTCGTTAAATTCAATTCCTGACAGATTTAATGTTCCATTTTTAGCAAAAGGCTGATTCAAATACAGAGAATCATTGAACCAAATAAAACGCAGACTAATAATAAAGATAATAAAAAAGAACACAACAAATAATACTTTACGTCTAGACATAATGAGTACCTCTTCATAAAGTTTCGGACATCCGATTATTAAGTAATATACATTTACTAATTCTAAATCGTTACTATTTTTTTGAAAATGTAAATATTTCTTACAACAACATAATATACCACGACTTTACAAATGTGTTAATCATAACCGTATTCTACTTTAAGATATCATAATAAAAAATTGGCTACTATTTTCTTATTTTCAACACACACATTTCTTGAGAAATACATTCGCTTCCAATAAACAACATAGGAAATAAACCATTTCATTTCCTATAAATATATGAACATGTTATGATTTTGATTAGATTGTAAAATTAAATATATTTTGTTATAACAATAAGATGGAGATCCTTAGTGGAAGGTTCCTATACAATATATTTTGAGATTTTTTGAAGAGGTGAATACATATGAGAGCAATAGTTGTTGATGATGAAACATTAATACTTCATCAACTTAAAAGAATGTTAGATAAACTGAATATCTTTCATGATGTTGTTTGTTTTGATAATAGTAAAGCTCTTATCTCTTATACCAAAAATCATTCAATAGACGTAGCATTTCTTGATATTGAAATGCCCGAAATTAACGGGATTACGTTAGCGCGCGAGCTACAGTCTAAATATAAGGATATTAAAATAATTTTTATTACAGGACATGATAATTATGCTGTCGAAGCATTTGAAATATATGCATTAGATTACATTATGAAACCTATTACACGAAAAAGATTAAGTAATACGATCAATCGCTTAATGCAGAGCAATGTGCACTCAACATGTGATAAATCTGAAGCAAAGACACCTATCTTAAATTGTCTCGGGGAATTAAGCTATATTGATGCTGTTACTGGTTCAAGAATTATATTAGAAAAATGGAGAACGAAAAAATCAAAAGAATTGTTTTTATATCTGCTTCACAATCGAAACAAGATTGTCAATAGAGATTCTTTAATTGAATTACTCTGGCCTAACATTGATTTTGACCAAGCACGGGTTAATTTACACTCAGCAATCTATCAACTTCGTCAAACCATTCATTTTTATCAAATTGATTTACATATTATTCGAATGGATGATGGATATAAACTTGATTTACAAAATATATCGGTAGATGTTGATATCTTTGAAAATCAAGCCTCCCTTCTTCCTAAAGAAGTAAATAACGAAACATTAACTGACTATACAACGGTTGCTTCTCTATATAAAGGTGATTATTTGAGCGACAACAATTATTGGTGGGCTGAAGGTGAGAAAACACGATTGCGGAATTTGTATTTTAAACATGCTTTTAGTCTAATTCGTTTTTATGTCCACGTAGGCAGTTATAATGAAGCAATAGATCTTTGTCTTCTCTTACAAGGAATTGAACCATTTGAAGAAGATACTTATGAATATTTAATATTCTTATATGCCAAAACAGGAAATCAAACTGCTAAATTAAACCAAGAAGCTATGCTTTTTAAACTATTAAATGATAATGAAATGCCCATCATGTAAATGTTTTTCATACATTATGGGCATTTACTTATTTTCACCACCACACGCTACCGTTATTCCGGCATACATAGCTAGAAGAGATGAACAAATCTCAAATTGAGATGAGTTGATTAGATATATACATCAATTAAAAAACCAAAATAAAACCCCTCTTTTTAGGTGGGAGAGAGCATCTGGCCATGCATAGAAGCGGTCAGGACTTTTTTCTGCCACATGCGAAGTAAAAACAGAAAGAGCAAACAAATGTAAGTTACTTTTTATTCGGCATAGCAGGGATTTAGATGTCGAAAAATTAAAATGGATTTATATAGTATCACACAAAAAATGCTAGATTCATTACTACAATCTACCGAAACGCAAATCACATAATTTGGATTTTATAGAAGAAAACGGATACAGTTTTCTGAATTCACTTTCATTCCCATTCACTCTTTATTTCTATCACAAATTTCTATAGAATATGTTGATGGGAATTATAAATTTTATAGTAAATCGTGGAAAGGATGGGAATTATACATGTGGAACGAGTTTAAAAAGTTCGCTTTAAAAGGGAACGTCATGGACTTAGCTGTCGGGGTTGTCATCGGTGGCGCATTTGGTAAAATTGTTTCTTCATTAGTAAGCGATGTTATCATGCCATTAGTTGGATTACTACTTGGTGGAATAAACTTCACAGGGCTTTCCTTTACATTTGGAGATGCTGTTGTACAATATGGTAAATTCATTCAAACGGTTATTGACTTCTTAATTATCGCATTCTCTATCTTCTTATTCATTAAACTGTTCAATAAATTAACATTCAAAAAAGAAGAAGAAAAGAAAGAAGAAGTACCAAAACCAACAAAAGAAGAACTACTTCTTGGCGAAATTCGCGATCTATTGAAACAACAAAATGCTTCAAAAGACAACGCATAATTGAACGGACAAAAGGCATGCCCGATGGGACATGCCTTTTTATATCTTATAACGTTTCGGAATTCATATGAATGAACAAAATAATACCGGCAACCATTAATACCATAATTGAACCTGCAAATAATGTAATTCCTACAAATACAAAATTTGCACTCAAGCTAGCTGAAACATTTTTAATAAAAATAGAAGTTACATACGTGATAAGGGCAATTCCGGCAAGAATACTTCCTGGAATAAATCGCTTTAAACCATTTTGTTTTAACGTCATATAGGCAAAAAAAGCAGTCATGCAAAGCGTAATTATCCAAAGAACGATCATTTCTTCTCCTCCCCTCACAACCCTTTTCTTTCTATTATACATGACATTACGTTGTAATAGGGAAAATTACTCTTAAGCGACGTATGATTGAAAACAAAAAAACTCACAGCACCACGCTGCGAGTTCTTTCTATTCTTACTTCGTTGAATTTCTAAATTGAATACGGTGAGGTAAGATAACTGTATGATCTTCTACTTTTTCTTTGTTCATGTATTTTGTTAATAGACGCATTGCTACTGCACCGATGTCATACATTGGTTGTACAACTGTTGATAGTTGTGGGCGCACCATTAATGCAAGGCGTGTGTTATCAAAACCAAGTACTTCTACGTCTTCTGGTACATTTAGTCCAGCATCTTGTACCGCATGGATTACACCTAATGCCATTTCGTCTGAAGACACGAAGATTGCTGTTGGCTTTTGATCAAGTCCCCAAAGCTTTTCAAATGCTTCTAGACCTGAATCATATGTGTAATCTCCATCGATTATAAGCTCTTCATCATATGCAATACCCGCTTCTTCTAAAGCCTTTTTATAACCTTGTAATTTCTTTGCACTTCCCGCTTTGTCGATGAAAGGACCAGATACGAAGCCGATACGTTTATGACCCTTTTCGAGGAAATGCTTCATTGCATCATAAGCTGCTTGTGTATAATCAATATTTACTGATGGCGTCTCATTTTGCTCATCAAATGATGCAGCTAGTACGATTGGTACTGGAGACTTTTTAAACTCTTCTACATGGGCGTCTGTAATATCTTCACCCATGAATACAATCCCGTCCACTTGTTTCCCAAGCATTGTATTTAATAAGTGGAACTCTTTTTCTTTATTTTGATCAGAGTTACTTAAAATGATGTTATATTTATACATTGTTGCGATATCTTCAATTCCGCGTGCAAGTTCTGCATAAAACGTATTTGAGATATCTGGAATAATAACACCTACTGTAGTTGTCTTTTTACTTGCTAATCCACGTGCTACCGCATTTGGACGGTATCCTAAGCGATCAATTGCTTCTAATACTTTCTTTCTTGTTGTAGGTTTTACGTTTGGGTTACCGTTCACAACACGTGATACGGTTGCCATTGAAACGTTTGCTTCGCGCGCTACATCATAGATTGTTACGTTCATCTCTTTGCACACTCCTTCTATATTATGTTATCTATTTTTATGTATCGGTTCACTTGAATGAAAAAAAAGACATCAACTCTATTTGAAGATGTCGCCAATCGTCCCGAGTCCTTTTACTAATGATACGATAAAAATACAGGCTCATACAATATTTTCCCGCAAAAGTTTCGAAAAAATTCGCTTCTTTTCTCGTATTTTCGTATTTTTTATGAAAAAAAGGATATTTTCTGTAAAAAGTCTATGCAATCAATGTCGCATAGACGAAACAAGAATGATCTATGATCTACCGCGAAATGCTTTTAATTCTTTCATAAACTCATTGAATTCTGGAATATCCATTTGCTGTGCTGAATCTGATAATGCAACAGCTGGATCAGGGTGCACTTCAGCCATAACTGCGTCAGCTCCAATTGCCATCGCTGCTTTTGCAGTCGGTAACAGAAGGTCACGACGCCCTGTAGAATGCGTTACATCGACTACAACAGGTAAATGTGTCTCTTTCTTTAAGATCGGAACAGCGGAAATATCTAGCGTGTTACGCGTTGCTTTCTCATATGTTCGGATGCCGCGCTCGCATAAAATAATATCGCCATTCCCTTGTGCAATAATATATTCTGCCGCATATATAAACTCTTCAATTGTTGCGGATAAACCTCGTTTTAATAATACTGGTTTTTTTACAGCGCCCGCAGCTTTGAGCAGTTCAAAATTTTGCATATTACGCGCTCCAATTTGAATGACATCTACATAATCTAATGCCATTTCAATATCATTTGGATTTAAGATTTCACTAATAACGGCTAAATCATATTCGTCTGCAACTTGGCGTAAAATCTTCAGTCCTTCTACACCAAGACCTTGGAAATCATAAGGAGATGTACGAGGTTTAAATGCACCGCCGCGCATCAATTTTAAACCTTGTTCTTTCATCGCTTCGGCAACTTGACGTACTTGCTCATAGCTTTCTACTGCACATGGCCCCATAATAAAATGCGGATTCCCATCACCAATTTTTTCACCTTTTATATCAACAATTGTATCTTCTGCTTTCTTCTTACGTGAAACAAGAAGCGCTTTGCGGTGATCATCTTCTTGTAATTCCAGGCTTGACTGAAAAATTTGTTTAAAAATGTGCTGAAGAGTCGATGTTTCAAATGGTCCATCGTTATTTTCTGCAATTAAATCAAGCATGCTTCTTTCACGTACAGGGTCAAATCGTTTTACACCTTGCACTTCTTTTAATTTACCGACCTCTTGAACAAGACGACCTCTTTCATTTAATAATTCTAAAATTTGTAGATTCATTTGGTCAATTTGAGAACGTAAACGATCTAATTCTTGTGATGCCATAAGAAAGCCACCTCTTTCAAAATTGTTTATATATGTTACATTACTTGTATTATCACGTTTAAGCTAACTTATTATATCGAATAGACGTCAGGTTGTCACATGATATACATTGCGCTTGGAATCGTTCTTTTATTTTCTTAGAGAACAAGAAAAAAGCAAGCATATTCGCTTGCTCCTCCCTACTTCACATTCTCTTCTAAAGCTGACTTCTTAATATTCCAATGGGATGTATGCCATGCTGCAATCCCATCTTTTATGTATAGCACTTGTGGAGATTCATGTTTAACACCGAAGTGTTCTGCAATACGGTTCGAAACCTCTCTCGCATCTTGTACGAATAAATAATATGCTGGTGTTTCTTTTGCCTCATTACAATACGCCTGAAATTCTGTATATGCGCCGTGGCTAATTGGGCATGTTGTACTATGTTTGAAAAGAATATATGGCTCTGGCTGTTCTAATAATGCTTCAAATTCTTCCATTGTTTCAATTTTTGTCATGCTCACGTTACTCACCTCTCATACGAATTGGAAGTCTAGAGCGCTTCTCTTTCTTTTCTGCTTTCTCTAACTTCTTCTCTGCTTTTTCTAGCTTTTTCTCTTGTCTAGTCGCTCGAAAATGATTATATACTTCAATCGCCGCACTACTCCATTGTACAACTTGCGCAACTTTATCTGCATTGTTCTCAATTTCATTCGTCACAGAATCCGATACATTACGAAACTTCGTATTTAAAGAATGAATTGTCGTTCCGATTCCATCTACACCTTCTATTACTTTATTTAACGATTGTGACTTTTGTTGAATATCATCAGCTAACGCGTTCGTTTTATGTAATAATTGCTCCGTTTCTACGCTTATCCCTTGCATTTGCTTCTCTAAGCCTTCTAGCGTGCTTGCGACGTTTTCAAGCGTCTTTTGAACCGATAATAACGTTCTGCATGCATATACCACCAATACAGCGAAAGCAACTGCAATAATAGCTGCACTTACATATAAAAGAACTTGCATCTCATCACTTCCTTTATCTTTTTTATACTTTCTCCTATTATACAATCATTTTCCGTTTCGTTCTAACCCTTGTAGTTCCATTCGAATTTTCATACTTATTCGTCAAATGTAACATAAATCATTAAACAAATTCCAGCAAGTAGGTTACAATAAGAAAGGATACATAATTAGTAGGGAGGCTTTACATATGAAAGATCCACGTATTGAAAAGTTAGCGCATAATTTAATTAACTACTCAATCCGCTTACAAAAGGGCGAAAAAGTATTAATCGAAAACTTTGGTTTACAAAAAGAACTTGTAACTGCACTTGTAAAAGAAGCCTATGCCGCTGGTGGTTTCCCATTCGTTTCATTAAAAGATCATCAAGTAGACCGCTCTTTATTAATGGGTGCTACTGAAGAACACTTCGAGCAAATCGCTGCATATGAAGCAAGCGTAATGAAAGACATGGATGCTTACATCGGTCTTCGTTCAGGCGATAACATTAACGAACAAGCGGACGTTCCAAGTGAACGCATGAAAATCCATGGTCAAACAGTTGGTAAAAAAGTACATAGAGACATCCGTGTTCCAAAAACACGCTGGGTTGTTCTTCGCTATCCAAATGCATCTATGGCACAACTTGCAAAAATGAGCACAGAAGCTTTCGAAGACTTCTACTTCGAAGTATGTAACTTAGATTACGGTAAAATGGATAAGGCAATGGATAGCCTTGTTGCATTAATGAATAAAACAGATAAAGTTCGCTTAACTGGCCCTGGAACTGACTTAACATTCTCTATTAAAGACATTCCAGCTATTAAATGCTCTGGTCATTTAAATATTCCAGACGGTGAAGTATACTCTGCGCCAGTTCGCGATTCTGTTAACGGTACAGTTTCTTATAACACACCATCACCATACAACGGCTATACGTTTGAAAATGTACAACTTAAATTTGAAAATGGCCAAATCGTTGAAGCAACTGCAAACGATACAGAACGCATCAACAAAATCTTTGATACAGATGAAGGTGCACGCTACGTTGGTGAATTTGCAATCGGCGTAAACCCATACATTTTACATCCAATGGGCGACATTCTATTTGATGAAAAAATCGACGGCAGCTTCCACTTCACACCTGGACAAGCTTATGATGATGCATGGAACGGCAACAACTCTAACATTCACTGGGATTTAGTATGTATCCAGCGCCCTGAATACGGCGGCGGTGAAATCTACTTCGACGACGTATTAATCCGTAAAGACGGACGCTTCATTGTACCTGAATTAGAAGCTTTAAATCCTGAGAACTTAAAATAAAAATAAAAGAACGTTCCTTTTGAAAGGAGCGTTCTTTTGCATATTTCACTTTTCAATTTTCTGCTCCTTCAATCCATACCTATAAAATTTCTTATCTACTTGAAGCACAGGAAAACCCTCTGGTAACTCTTCCATCTTGATACTCTGAAATCCATTTTTTTCGTAGAAACGATGCGCCGCTAAAAATTGCACTGTCGTTCCTAAATAAATACCTTCTAAGTCTCTTTCTTTCGCCCAAGAGATAGCTGTTTGGAGTAACATGCTCGCCGCACCCCACACCTTGCCCCGAAATTCTTTTTCCACAAACATTTTTCTTAAAGCTACTTGCTTATTTCCAATGTCTAATAAAGCTATAGTTCCAACTACTTTGCCATCATATGTTGCCACCCAAAAATTGCCGTTATCTCTTTGATAAAACTCCTCAATCTCTAGTAAATCTGGCTGCTCTTCCTTTGTAATTGGCACATTATATTCTTTTTGCTGAATGTGAACGATTAAATCAACCACTTCCGATTGGTACTTACTTGCATATGACGTAATAAAAACAGTATTATTCATCGAATCTCCTTCCATTCTGAAGCTAATAAACTATATACGGCAATATCGTGAAAATGATCATAGAGCCATTCTTCATCACGCATAATTCCGTCTAACTTAAAGCCTAATCGCTCTGGAATCGCACGGCTTTTCTGATTGTCTACCCCGCAACGAATTTCTATCTTATTCAATTGTAATTCTTCAAACGCATAGCGAAGCACCGCTTTTACACTCCGCGTCATAATTCCTTTTCCTCCTGCTTCTTCTGCAAGATAATATCCAAGACTCGTTGCTTTCTTTGCCCAACTTATCTCGTGGATCCCAACCATTCCAACAAGCTTGCCTTTATAACGTATGCCTGTCTCAAAGCCGTTTCCAGCCGCAAATCTCTTTAGCCACATCGGAAGAATTTCGTCATATGCATCAGCGGATTTTGTCCCATCTACCCACGGAAGCCATTTTCTTAAATGCTCCCTGTTTTGATCTACTAATTGATATAACTCTTCTTTATGATGTTTTTCTAACAATTGCAGTTCAATTTCATCATCGACTCGAAGTGTAAACATTTCGTTATCCCCTTTTATATTTTCTTATTATTCTAACATTTATAGATAAAAAATGTTATACATTCATGCCTTCTCTTTTTGATTTTATAGCAAGAAAACCTGAAGAATATAGTACTCCTGTAATAACTAAAATCATTCCTAAGCATTGCGCAGTTGTTATATTTACTCCTTCAGCAAAAGAAATAAGGATCGTAACAACAGGAACTAAGTTAAAGAACAAAGAGGTTTTTGCCGCTCCAATTTGCGCGATTCCTTTATTCCACCAGAGGTAACCAAGTACACTCATTCCAATCGCCACAAATAAGATAGATAGCCATGCGAATAGAGGAACTTCTGGAATTGGCACTACACTTTTCTGCATGAAAGATACCATAATAAAAGCAAGCGCTCCAACCGTCATTGTATATGTTGTTGTTTGCAGCGGGTTCCCGTTCTTAATAAACTTTCTACCTAGCACACCATATAAACCCCAGCAAATATTCCCTAATAAAATATAGAAATCACCTTTTGAAAATGCTAAATTTTGTAGCGCTGAAAACGCCCCTTGCGTAATAACGAAAATGACTCCAAGCAGTGCAAATAACATTCCGATAGCTTGCCGTTTTACAATTCTTTCTCGCAAAATTACACTTGCCAATATTGTTGTAACAAGCGGATTCGTTGCCATAATAAGCGAACCATTTATCGCTTCTGTATGTTTCATTCCTAGGAAGAAAAAGAAGTTAAAACCAAATACACCAACTAAACCTAGCAAAACATAATAGCCAATATTTTGTTTCCATATTTCTCGTTCAAAGTTCTTTCTTACTATCAAAATACATAGCATCACAAAAGCAGCGATTCCAAAACGCCACGCGGCAATGTGAACCGCTGAAAAATATTGTACTGCGTATTTAGATACATTAAATGTCCCGCCCGTAAAGAGTGCAAAACCTAGCAACTGAAGATACACTTTATTTTTCATTGTCATCCTCCAAGGCTTTGCCTTCTAAGAAACCATAATAAATTTCTAATTTATCCTCTGTTAGTTCTACTACACGCTCTAGTTGCTCTTGCTGTTCTTTTAAGCGTTCCAAATGACTCGTTAAAATCATAATACGTTTTTTTATTTTGGCTGGCACTTCCTTTTTTCTTTGCCTAATTTCTTCTATAATGCAGCCATCACTTGCAAATTCCGCCATCTCTTCTAGTGACATACCCGTTTGTTTTAAAGAATATAAAAATTTTAATAAGCGTACATCAGCCTCTGTATATTGGCGAATACCACTATTTCGTGTTGGCGGTGGTAATAATCCTAACTTTTCATAATAACGCAAAGTATGAATTCCCATCCCTGTTAACTCTGCTACTTCACCAATTTTATACATGTTCTCTCCCCCTTGTTTTCACATATTTATCTTACAACCTAGAGTTAGCTCTAGGTCAATACATAAATAAAACCACTATATATGATTGATATCTAGATATGAATCATATATAGTTAAAGTATGGAAAAAAATGATAATTTTATTGTTCAGTTACGTAAAGGTGTTTTTGATCTCGCTATTTTGTCTTTAATAAGTAAGAAACCTATGTACGGATATGAGATTACAAGTGCGTTACAAGAAACTCCTGTATTTCATATTCCAAATGGTTCGATTTACCCTATATTAAATCGAATTACGAAAAACAATTGGGCCAGTTCCTATTGGGAAGAGTCTGGTGATGGACCGAAAAGAAAATACTATCGGATTACAGATGAAGGGAGAGAAATTTTACATAATCGTTTAGAAGATTATGATGCAGTTTACCACGCTCTCATGTTACTAGCAAAAGGGGATGATAAGAAATGAACAAAGATGTGTTTTTTGCAGATCAATACGTTACTTCTTTCTTACATGATTTTAACCAACCTTTAATGGATTTACCTGTAGAAATAAGAGAACAGCACGTGTTAGAAATTAAATCCGACTTATATGAACAGGCATTAGAAAAAGCAAACGAAGGGATAGCGTTAGCGCTCATTCCACAGCAAGTCGTACAAGAATTTCTTCCGCCAAAACAGTTAGCTCGAAAGATAACAGCAGAATATGCAGATATTACTCTTGCTGGACAACATTCTACAAATACATTTATTAGATATTATACCGGTCTTTCTATCGGTGCATTCGGGGCATTGTCTGTACCAATCATACTTGGATTTATCAATGTCTCTGCCTGTTTGCCATTCCTGCTAGCATTTGTGGCAAGCAACCTTTGGTTCATATTCCGAAAAAATTATTGGAATAGTAATTTACTATCCTATTTTAAAAGAATCATTTCATTTGGCATAAGCATGTTCATCGCGATTCCTTTTGCTTTCTTTGCTATTCGAATCATGATGACGAAACAAATTGATATGTTTTCACTCTATTACTTAATCGGGTATTTAATTTGTAGTGCTATATACATCTTCTTATTGCAACAACAATATAAAAAGAACATACATCACCAATCTATCAGCGATTTTTCAATATATTGACCGTAACTCCAATTATATCGATGCAAATTGAAATATATCGAACACAAATTCAATTATATCGACGTTTCGACAAGGAATATCGACTTACTGACTAAATTCGACACCAGCACAAGCCCCAACAACACACAAAAAAAGACGCACAGCTCAGCTGTGCGCCTTTCTTCTTACTTCTCTGCAACTTGCACTTCTTTCACGTAAGCTGCTTCGAATTTTTGAATATCACCTGCGCCCATGAAAATAAGAACGCCGTTTTTATGTTTCTTTAATACATTCGTTGTTGTATCGGTAATCAATTCTGCACCATCAATACGTTTTTGCAGATCTTGAATTGTTAAGTCACCTTTGTTTTCACGTGCTGATCCGAAAATATCACATAAGTATACTTGGTCAGCTTTGCTTAGACTTTCCGCAAACTCATCTAAGAATTTTTCTGTACGTGAGAATGTATGCGGCTGGAAGACAGCGACAATTTCACGCTCTGGATGCTTTTGACGAGCAGCTTCAATCGTTGCATTAATTTCTGTCGGATGGTGTGCATAATCATCGATGATGACTTGTTCTCCCATCGGTTTTTCATTAAAGCGACGTTTTACGCCTTCAAAAGTAGTTAGTTGATGTTTTACTACCTCTACATCAACATTTTCATAATGGCAAAGCGCAATAACCGCTAATGCATTTAATACGCTGTGATTTCCGTATCCTGTAATTTTGAACGTTTCATAATACGTATTACGAACGAATACATCAAATACAGTACCGTCTGTTCTCTTTTGAATGTTACGGGCTTGGAAATCATTATCTTCACCAAATCCATAGAAAATAACAGGTACTTTCGCTTGAATTTTTTGAAGTTCTTCATCATCACCACATGCAATAATCCCTTTTTTCACTTGCAATGCCATCTCTTGGAATGCACTAAATACATCATTGATGTCTGCAAAGTAATCTGGATGATCAAAATCAATATTTGTCATAATTGCATAGTCTGGATAATACGACAAGAAATGACGACGATACTCACAAGCTTCAAACACAAAATACTTACTATTTTCTACCCCATGCCCTGTTCCATCTCCAATAAGGTAAGATGTTGGGTTTGCACCTTGCATTACATGGGCTAATAAACCTGTCGTTGATGTTTTTCCATGCGCACCTGTTACCGCAACACTTGTATACTTACTCATAAGATCCCCTAAAAAGTGATGGTAACGGTGTACTGGGATATTTAATTCTTTTGCGGCTACAATCTCTTCATGTGTATCAGGAAATGCATTTCCTGCAATAATCACTTGTCCTTCTTTTACATTGTTTTTATCAAAAGGAAGGATGGAGATACCACGCTTTTCCAATGCTGTTTGTGTAAAGAAACGCTTTTCATAATCAGACCCTTGAACAGTATGCTTCATGTCATGAAGAATTTGTGCTAATGAACTCATTCCTGTTCCTTTAATTCCTACAAAATGGTAAACTGTCATCTTAAAGAACCTCCAACATTTCGAACTAATACAACGGCCTATCTATAAGACAGTATATGAATCTTTTCTTATTTTGGTAATCATCATACATTTTCGATAAAGCGGAACTTTCATCAATGCTGCTTTTCTCTCCATTCATGATTTGCTCTCGCCAATCGGGATAAACACGTACGTACTTCTTTTATGTCCATAACAAACCTATTATAGCAAAAAACAAGCCGTGATACTATGATAACAGAAAAACTGATAGGGTCAATTTCCTATCAGTTTCTCCTCTTCTTACATTTCTTCTCTTTTTTCTAATTGAACAAGCTCTAGACGTGGGTTTGGACGGTATTTACGTCCAGCTTTCGCCTCCGGTTTACCATTTAATTCCACGTTATCACCTGTAAAGCCAATGTTCATTTTTAATAAGCTGCTGCCTACTCCATATAAATCTACAGGAACATTTTGTGCTTCGAATTCACGAATACGTTTTTCATCAAATCCACCAGTTACAACAATATCTACATGCTGGAATCCTTCCTCATCAAGCGCTTTACGAAGCGCGAAAACAAGGGATGGATTTACACCACGCGGATCAAATGTTCCAAGTACTTCTGGATGACGAATGAAATGTTGATCAATCATTGTACGTGATGTATCAATGCGCACACCTTTTAATTCTGAACCAAATTCGCGTGCAACGCGAAGCCCATCTGTAATCACATCATTATTATAGTCAATCAGTACAACGAGGTCATCCTCTGGAAACTTTTTATAATATGCTTTTGCAGCTTCTACAACATCACCATTAAACATTTGAATTAATGCGTGCGGCATTGTCCCCATTCCACTCTTACCCCACCATTCATTCATCGCATGTGTTGCTTGTGCACTCATGCCACCAATATACGCAGCATACCCATCACCAGCTTGCTGTGTATAATGATCATCACGGTCTCCCATGAAAATAACTGGTTTTTCTTTTTCACCGCTACGAGCAGCTTGCACAACATTATATACATTTGTTGCAACAGATGTACGACGAGCTAAAATCCCATCGATTACACCTTCTAAAAACCCGAAATATTCATAAGGTCCTGTAATTGTTAAAACTGTTTCAAACGGCTGAATTTTGTCTCCATCCTTTAAAGAATGAATCTCAAGCTCTTCTGGATGTTCAGCGAATGTTTGTAACAATGCTAATACTTCATCTGTTCCGCAAAGTACCGCATGTTCTTTTTGGAAAAATTGCATCGTTATAACACTTTTCGGGCGAAATTCTTGAATAATATCACGAGTTTTTAAAAAGTAAACGGCAGAGAACCAGCCTTCTCCAACTCGTTCATCAAATTTAAATGTTTTATTTGTTAGTCGATTCATTTCACCTTTTAATTTTAATTCAATTTCTTTCATGTCGTTTACTCCCTACTTTACTATCCAACATTTTCTCTTAGTATACAGCAAAACCGTTTCCTATACATTTGTTTCCTATACATTTGTTTCCTGCATAGCAGCAAATTCATCCTCTGAAATAAGGACATCTCTTGGTTTTGTTCCCCTTGCTTCAGAAATAATCCCTTGTGCTTCCATCTCTTCAATAAGACGTGCCGCACGATTATAACCGATGCGGAATTTTCTCTGTACAGAAGATGTGGACGCCCCCCCTTGTTCTACAACAAATTGACATGCATCAACAAACAGTTCATCTTCGGCTTCATGTTGCTCTGTTTTCGCCAATAAATCCTCTTGCTTAAATAAGTAGTTTGGTTTCATTTGTTTTTTCACATGTTCAACTGATTTTTCAATTTCATCATCCGATACGTATACGCCTTGCACACGAACTGGTTTAGACGTACCGTTCCCTAAAAATAGCATATCACCGCGGCCAAGTAATTTTTCCGCGCCCCCAATGTCAATAATTGTACGTGAATCTACTTGAGATGATACTGTAAACGCAATACGCGTTGGAATATTTGATTTAATTAACCCTGTAATAACATCTACAGATGGACGCTGCGTTGCAACTAATAAATGAATACCACAAGCACGTGCTTTTTGTGCAATGCGGCAAATTGCTTCCTCAACATCGCCAGGAGCAACCATCATTAAATCCGCTAACTCATCAATAACAATGACGATATATGGCAATGTCTCACCTGGAATTTCTCGTCCACTTACAATTGTATTATAGCGAGTTAAATCACGAGCTCCAGCATGTGCAAACAATTCATAGCGACGTTCCATCTCATCAACTGCCCACTTTAACGCTGCTGTAGCTGCTTTCACATCTGTAATAACAGGTGCTACAAGATGCGGAATAGCATTGTATGGTGCAAGCTCAACCATTTTTGGATCAATTAGCATCAATTTCACTTCATGTGGTTTCGCTTTATATAAAATACTCGTTAAGATCGCATTAATGCACACGCTTTTCCCTGAACCAGTCGCACCAGCAATCAGTCCATGTGGCATCTTTCGAATGTCCGTTACAATCGGTGCCCCAGAAATATCAAGCCCAAGTGCAACTGTAAGCGGTGATTCACTCTGTGTAAACACAGGACTTCTTAAAATCTCTCTTAGGAATACAGGCTTACTTTCTTTATTCGGAACTTCAATTCCGATTGCACTTTTCCCTGGAATCGGTGCTTCAATTCGAATATCTTTTGCAGCTAAGCTCAGCTTAATATCATCGCTTAAGTTTGTAATTTTATTTACCTTCACACCAGGATTAGGTTGTACTTCAAAGCGAGTTACCGCCGGTCCTTGTGAAACATTAATAACATGAGCTCCAACATTGAAATTATTAAACGTCGTATCTAATAACGCTTTCTGTTCTTCTAACCATTCCGTATTATCTAACGCTGCTTGACTCGGAATTGTCAACAATGTTAATGGTGGCATCGCATATTCAGGCGGTGTTTGCAGTACATTACGCACATCATTCACTCTTTGCGCTACAACGTATGCTTTTTCTTGTACTTCTATATTTGAAGCAGGTGCTGACACTTCCATTTGTTGAACAGGTTGTTCTGTTACTTGAGATTCCGCTACGACTTGTTGCATTGCTCTCTCTTCCACTTGTGGTTCCACTGCTGCTTGTTGTATTGGTCTTTCTTCCACTTGTGGTTCCACTGCGACTTGTTGCACTGGTCTTTCTTCTACTTGAGATTCCACTACGACTTGTTGCACTGGTCTTTCTTCTACTTGAGATTCCACTGCGACTTGTTGCATTGGTCTTTCTTCCACTTGTGGTTCCACTGCGACTTGTTGCATTGCTCTCTCTTCCACTTGTGATTCCACTGCGACTTGTTGCATTGGTCTTTCTTCCACTTGTGGTTCCACTGCGACTTGTTGCATTGCTCTCTCTTCCACTTGTGATTCCACTGCTGCTTGTTGCACTGGTCTTTCTTCCACTTGTGATTCCACTACGACTTGTTGCATTGCTCTCTCTTCCACTTGTGATTCCACTGCTGCTTGTTGCACTGGTCTTTCTTCCACTTGTGATTCCACTGCTGCTTGTTGCATTGTCTCTTTCTCTTCTATCCGTTGTCCTACAGGAGCTTGCGCTGTATTCATTCTTGCTGCATGTTTTTCCATTAGTTTATTTCTATCTTGTTTCAACATCACAACATTAAACGGTACATGACGTTTTTTCTCACGCTTTGGCTCTTCTTTTTGCTTAGCAGGAGCAGGATTTTCTTCAACAACTGCTTTCTTTTCTTCTGCCTCTTCTATTAAGACATTTGCAAAGTCTTGAACATCTTTCTTCGTTTGCTCATCTGCTTCTGAAGTTGGCACGAACACATCGTTTTCTTCTTTCAAATCGATTGTTTCTTGCTCAGCAATAACAGTTTGTTCTGTAATCGTTGTACCTTCTAGAAGTTTTGGTTCCGTTGCTTCTTCTGCTTCCGCTACTAGTTCTTCCTCAGAAGCTTCCTCTGTTTCTTCTACTAGCTCTTCTTCAGATGTTTCCTCTGTTTCTTCTACTAGCTCTTCTTCAGATGTTTCCTCTGTTTCTTCTACTAGTTCTTCTCCAGATACTTCCTCTGTTTCTTCTACTAGTTCTTCTCCAGATACTTCCTCTGTTTCTTCTACTAGTTCTTCTCCAGATACTTCCTCTGTTTCTTCTACTAGCTCTTCTTCAGATGTTTCCTCTGTTTCTTCTACTAGTTCTTCTCCAGATGCTTCCTCTGTTTCTTCTACTAGTTCTTCTTCTGAGGCTTCCTCTGCTTCTTCTACTAGCTCTTCTCCAGATGCTTCCTCTGTTTCTTCTACTAGTTCTTCTCCAGATACTTCCTCTGTTTCTTCTACTAGCTCTTCTTCAGATGTTTCCTCTGTTTCTTCTACTAGCTCTTCTTCAGATGTTTCCTCTGTTTCTTCTACTAGTTCTTCTCCAGATGTTTCCTCTGTTTCTTCTACTAGCTCTTCTTCAGATGTTTCCTCTGTTTCTTCTACTAGTTCTTCTTCTGAGGCTTCCTCTGCTTCTTCTACTAGCTCTTCTTCAGAAGCTTTTTCTACTATTTCAGCAACATTCTCTCCCAAAATAGTTTTCTCAACTGGCTGCTGTTCTTCTATTTCTTTCTTACATTCAATTTCTTCCATTAACGTTGTATCCATATTCTCTACCTTTGAATCTAGTAATTCCTCTTGTAGAGATCCTTCGTTTCCTCCGTTATCATCTTGTGATAACGCCACTACATCTTGTGTTTGCTCAAATACTTGCACGTCTTTGGCGGTATGTTCTTCTTTGCCTTCCTCGTCCTTTTGCTGTAAATCCGGTTTATGGAGTAAGTAATCAGCTGATTCTTCACGAAGTTCTCTAATTCCCTGCGCTTTTTCTTGCTCTTCTAATGAAGGAATGGAACGCTCAGTCTCATAACCATTTTTCTCTAGCCATTGATCAACAACTGACTTTTCTTCTTTATTTTCTTGTTGACCTTGTTCTGGTACTTCTTCATAACGATTAGAAGGAATACGAGATTCTTCTGAGAAATCTGATAGCGAATACCCTTTTTTCTCTAACCAAACATCAACAACCGATTTTCCTTCAGCGGATATTTCAAGATCTTCGCTTTCTTTTTCTTCCTCCTGAACATGTTTCGGTTCTGCCGAAGGACGATTATATCCATAGATAGGCGAAATCATTTCCGTTGGGCGAAACGGTCTTCGATTACTTTCTTGCACCACTGTAGATGCTGTTTGGATGACAAGCTCTGGTTCAGGCTCAAATTCTGGTTCTCTGAATGTAGGAGTTGGTTCTTCCTCCACATATCTGCGTCTACGTCTCTCCGTGCTTATTTTTCTTTGGAAAGACTGTTCTTCAACATGTGTTGATTCTCCGACAACCTCTTCATTAAACCCATCATCTGGTATTAATGGGAAACGGCACTTTACAGCTTGATTTCGACTCGCCATTTGTGCTTCTCTTGCTTCAGTGTAGTGGTTTACACGAGGAATTTCCGGCTGACTTTCAGTGTGTTTCGGTACTTCTTTATTCATCGCTGTTTTTTCTTCCTGATGTTCCTCTTTGTTAAACAGCTTTTTCATCCAATCTAACATGCTTACCACTCTTTCTACTAAATAGTAACATCCTTTATTGTATCAGCATTCAGCAAAAAGTGCAGGTAAAATTACGTTCATTCACTTTCTCTACCATATTCCAATTTCTTAGTCCGTACTGCATGAAAAAACAGCAATCTCCTCTATCAGACTGCTGTTTATGATTTACTCTTTCGATACTCTTCTACACTATCTGTTACGCTTTGCAACAATGAATGTAAATATTTTGGATCAGATAATTTCCGGTCCTCTTCAGGATTCGACATAAATCCGAGTTCAAGTAAAACTCCTGGAACTTTCGACCAATTAAATCCAGAAAGATCATCTCGAAACTGAATCCCGTTTACTTTTACCTGGCTGTTTTCTTTCATTTTCTTTACGATAATTTGAGAGACTTGTAAACTTTCAGTATAAATTCCTTTTGTATATGTATTTCCTTCTGCTGGTGCCAACACAGCAAATCCTTTTTGTCCTTGGTCCTCAGAACCATCCGCATGGAGGCGTAAAAATAAATTTGCTTGGTGATCGTTTGCAAATGTTGCCCTCTCTTTATTACTTATATCAACATCATGCGACGTTCTTGTCATAAGCACTTGAATCCCTTTTTCTTCGAGTTTCTTTTTCAATATCATAGCTGCCTCTAACGCAAGAACGGATTCTCTCTTTTTCGTCACAACTCCTGTTGTTCCATCGGTTACTTTATATTTTTGCACCGTTGTCCCTGGACCAATTGGTTCTAGATTTAAGTTTGCTTTCTCTTGATGACCAGGATCAATCACAACAAGAAACTTCCCTTGTTCTTCATTCATATCCGCTTTTGCCTCATTACTAGTTGCTTGTTGCTCTATTTGTCCGGCAGGAGATGTTTGCTCGGGTTTTAGCTCTTCAGCCGATAATTCCCCATGCGTCTTTTCTGCTTGTTCATTCGGTTGTACAGCTGGCGGTTCTGATTCCGTTTTATTTTCTTGTTTCTCAAGTTGTTTTTCTGATGGAGTGCCTTGCTTTTGTTCAGTATTTTTTTCACCGTTATCTTGTACGGAAGATGCTCGTTCTTTTTGGGAAGACGTTTTTTCTTGTTCCTTCGAACATGCCCCCATATATACTCCAATTAATGCAATTACACACATCATTTTTATATACTTCATATATTTTCTCCCCATCCCCCTGCATATGCCCCGCCTAAAAACACTCTATTTTTCTTTGAATTGCTTCATAACTTCATCTATATAAATCCATTTTATTTTTTCGACATCTACATCCCTGATATGTAGAATAAACAGTAACCTACACTCGTTTGCTCTTTCGGTTTTTACTTCGCATGTGGCAGAAAAAAGCCCTGACCGCTTCTATGCATGGCTAGATGCTCTCTCCCACCTAAAAAGAGAGGTTTTATGTCGTTTTTTTAATTGATGTATATATACTACGAGCAATACAGACTAGTTAGCTGAAGAAGTTCTTTCACTTTTGGTTGTTGTCTCATACGCTCTATTTCTTATTTTTTCTAAATTTTAACTAATTTGTTTTTAAAATACAATATAGTCTTTTGAGAAAATCGTTACAATCTAAGAACATTTATGCAAAAAAAATAGCCTCATTCATCATGAGACCATTTCTTCTATATAAATCCATTTTAATTTTTCGACATCTACATCCCTGCTGCACAGAATAAACAGTAACCTAGACTCGTTTACTCTTTCTGCTTTTACTTCGCATGTGGCAGAAAAGGGCCCTGACCGCTTCTATGCATGGCCAGATGCTCTCTCCCACCTAAAAAGAGGGGGGTTATGTCGGTTTTTAATTGATATATATCAATTAAAATTTAAATTCTTGTCCAACTTCATAGCTGTCTTCTAATACAAGAATACCTTTTTCCTGAGGAGCATCTGGAAGCTCTAATTCACGTGCGGAGCAAAGCATACCAGAAGATGGCGTACCACGAAGCTCAGCTGGTTTAATTAACATACCACTTGGCATGACAGCACCAATTTTCGCAACAACAACTTTTTGTCCTGCATCAACGTTTGGTGCACCGCATACGATTTGTAATGTTTCTGTACCAATTTCTACTTTACAAATGCTTAATTTATCAGCATTTGGATGTTTTTCTTTTTCAGCTACATAACCAACAACAAATTTTGGTGAAAGATCTGCTTCTACTTTTTCTTCAAAGCCGTTCTTTGCTAAAATTTCATTAATTTTCTCAACAAGCTCTTTCGTTAACGTAATGTTTCCTTTTTCTGTTACTTCTAAGTAAGAAGACGCATTAAAGATGTTAAATCCTCCTGTTACGTTGCTTTCACGATCATAAACGCGAGCAACATCTCCTTTGCGGTCAAATGTGCGGTTTTCTAAAGTAATATCTTGTAAGGCAACAATTAACGTGTCACCAATTCCTTCAAGGTTGTAAAAAACGTTCACTTCGTTCATCCTTTCTCTTTTCCATCTGTCTTTTTCCGATTCTTCGCTAAAATAAAGATTGGTTCAAAGTCACCATCTTCATATACAAATGAAAGTGATGTAATCGGAACATGCCCTTCGGCAAAAAATTTCATTGTCATTTGTGCAATAATATCATAACCGATTTCATTCACGATATCAGCAATAATTAAAACATCTTGATGTGGAACAGCCACGACCATGTCGCCAGAAATTTTCTCACGCATTGATTGTAAGAGCGATTCATTTAAAATACGACTTGCATCATAGCCATCATTTGTGTTTAAGAAATAAAATGTATTGCCAGCCACTTCATCTTGTTTAAATGTATGACTTAATGAACGTGCATTAAACAATGCCATCTCACGTACTTGCTGCTCTGTAAGCCCTAATTTTTGCAATAAACGCTCATCAATCAGTCGATACGTTTTATTAGAATCTAGCGCATAATAAATACGTGTTTCCGCTGTATGATCCGTCATAATAAACGGATTTCCTTCTTCCGCTTGCTTTTGGAAAGAAGTTGAACGAATAACAGGTAAAATTTTCGCTGTGCTAGTTTCTTCTTTATGCATGGCGATTAACGCTTCTTGCACGTAATAAGCAACTTCTTCAATTGCCTTTTCTTTTTTCACTTCCCACTTTGCTACAACTCCTGGAAGCGATACATTAATGCCCTTTTTCGTATCCTTTTGTTCAATACGGAGGACATCTTTTTCACTATCGTAATGAAAGTCCCACTCTGGGCGAGATAATTTTTTCATTAACTCTTCTTTCATCTTTTTATTTGTCATTTTCATTTCGTTTGCCTCCCTTCCAAAAAAATAACCTCCCCCGCGAAGGTAGAGGTTGTTTTTACAATTCAATTGGCTAATCGCCTTATTTTAAACCTTCAATAAACGCTTCGATTTGTTCTTGTGTTTTACGATCTTTATTTACATAGCGTCCAGTTTCTTCACCTTTATTGTACGCTACAAAGCTAGGAATGCCAAATACGTCTAACTTCACGCAAAGGTCAATAAACTCGTCCCGATCTACATAGTAAAATGAGAAGTCACTATATTTCTCTTCTACTTCTGGCATAAATGGGTCAACAAAGCGGCAATCTGGGCACCATTCTGCTGAGAACATAAAAATGATGTTCTCTTCATTTTTTAATTCTTGGAATTGCTCCATACTTTCTAATGCTTTCATCTATATTTCCTCCTCTAACGAAGTGTATCTTTTCATGTCTAATCTTCTTTTATACTACCATACATCACGCACGGTGCAAGGTTTATGCTTGTTTTTTGTCATACTTATATTGTCCAATTAATAGCTTTACAACATGTACAAATAACGCCGTACGATCTACGTAATGATCTGTAAAAATACCGATTGCTCCTTCATGACTACGAATGTCTTTTCGCTTTACAAACGCCTCCATTACTTCACTTAATTCTTTTCCGCCCTCAAGAGGGGCAAGAAACTCATCCGGTAACTTAATACGCGCACCGCCTGCTACAAATACTTTTCCAGCGCTTGTTGCTAAAGCACCCCAGTTACACATAAACAAGCCGTGCTCTGTTTTCATGACGCCGCCTTCTAATCCAAATCCGATGTCAGCTTCTTCTGCTTTCAATGCTCGCTTCGCTCTATTGATTGCTCCTTGCATCGTTTCTTCATCAGTAAATGGCTGTGCTGCTACTCCTGAAGGAACAGAAAGAGACGTAATCGTAACATCTTTCCAAACCTTCTCCACAGCCCCAACCTTTGTTTTATTCTTCGATCCAATTACTACCTTCATTTCATTCACCTCCATATATAAATTCACAATTGTGCTCTAACCTTACACGTCTACATAACTCCTGGCCTCGCACATAAAAATAGGATTCTACACTCTTCCTATGCCGGGGTTTACATCGTGCGAGCACCAATTAGGCACTGACCGCTACCACACATCGTTGGGTCATCTCTCCAACCTAAAAAAAGAAAGAGGTTTTCCCTCCTTCCTTATTTAAGCGTTATTTTTAATTGTTTCTAATGTTGTTTTATCTGTTGCTTTCACAAGCTTCGTAATTAATTCTTTTGCCGCTGCATAATCATCAACATGTAAAATAGATGCATGTGTATGAATGTAACGAGCACAAACACCAATTACTGCTGATGGAATGCCTGAGTTACTTGTATGTACACGGCCTGCATCTGTACCACCTTGTGAAATAAAGTATTGGTACGGAATATTATGTGTTTCTGCTGTATCTAAAATAAATTCACGCATTCCTCTATGCGTTACCATTGTACGGTCGTAAATACGAAGGAGCGTTCCTTTTCCTAATTGACCAAACTGCGTTGTATCACCGGATGCATCATTTGCTGGACTTGCGTCAAGCGCATAGAAGATATCTGGCTGAATCATATTAGCAGCTGTTTGCGCCCCGCGAAGACCCACTTCTTCTTGTACAGTCGCACCAGAATATAGTGTATTTGGCAGAGTTTCATCTTTTAATTCTTTTAATAATTCAATTGCAAGACCGCAGCCGTAACGGTTATCCCAAGCTTTCGCCATGATTTTCTTTTCATTTGCCATTGGTGTAAACGGACAGATTGGAACGATTTGTTGTCCTGGCTTCACGCCAATTTCCAGCGCATCTTCATAGCTATCTGCACCTATATCAATTAGCATATTTTTTATATCCATTGGTTTTGCACGCTGCGCGTCACTTAGTAAGTGAGGTGGAATTGAACCAACAACCCCAACGATAGGGCCATTCTTCGTCATAATTTGTACACGCTGTGCTAGCAATACTTGACTCCACCAGCCACCTAGCGTTTGGAAACGAATCATCCCGTTTTTCGTAATTTGCGTAACCATAAAGCCAACTTCATCCATGTGGCCCGCTACAAGTACACGTGGGCCATTTTCGTCACCTTTTTTAAGACCAAACACACTGCCTAAACCGTCTTGGACAATTTCATCCGCATATTTACCTAGCTCTTGTTTCATAAAACGGCGTACATCATGTTCAAACCCTGATGTCCCTTGTAATTCTGTTAACGTACGAAATAATTCTAATGTCTCTTTATTCACGAAGTCCCCTTCTTTCAAACCTTAGTAGAATACCTTCTTTATTGTAACGAAATTTTCGAAATGTTTCTAGTTTCTTCTTTTTTCGTTAAAATTGCATTATAATTATTATCGATACACTATTTTACAGAAGCGAGGTGAATATATGCGCTGGAAAGGTTTACTAGCTGGCCTTGGCATTGGCTTTGCAGCTGGTTATCTTGTTGCAAACAAAGTTCAAGAACAATCCCATATTTCTTCAGAGAAAGCATTGAAAATGGTCAAACAAGCACTAAGTCATAAAGGCGAAATTACTGGCTCATGGGTACATATGGTTCCAGAGACGTTTGAAAAATATGATGTCGCATACGAAGTATACCGTGGTGGCCTCACAACAAGTTTAAATGATATACAAGAACGATTTGAATTTTTAGTAGATGCAAAAACAGGTACTGTTTTAGAAGTAACAGCTGCGTAAAAGGCGTTAGCTACTCCGAAAGCATAGGTTTAAATAAGGCAAAATTCTAATTAATACTGGTTTACTTTATCATCCGCTGATTATTCGCCCTCACCAATCGGGCTTTATGGGCAGTTAATCTCCCGCCGCCTTCTTTGCTCTTGCTGAACTTTGAGGTAAGGGTCTTACTGCTCGTTAATGCGGAATAAAAGCGTACAGATGAATTTCTGTACGCTTTTTTATATTCTTTCAATTATCGTCGCTGTTGACATCCCATGTCCGATACAAATTGTTAACAGACCATATCTTCCCTTTCTTCTCTCTAGTTCATAAAGAAGAGAAGTCATTAATTTTGCACCAGTTGCCCCAAGTGGATGACCTAATGCAATTGCACCACCATTAACATTCACCTTTTCTAAATCCGCTCCCACTTCCTTTTGCCATGCTAAAACAACCGATGCAAATGCTTCATTGATTTCTACAACATCTATATCGTGAATTGTTAAATTTGATTTTTGCAGCACTTTTTTCGTTGCAGGAATCACACCATCAAGCATTGTCGTCGGATCAGAACCAACAACCACTTGATTCACAATACGGGCACGCGCTGTACACCCTAGCTCTTTTGCCTTTTCACGCTCCATCAGCAAAATTGCTGCAGCGCCATCACTAATTTGACTTGCATTCCCTGCTGTAATTACACCACCTGATTTAAACACTGTTTTTAAATTTGCTAGCGCTTCATAAGAAGTATCTCTTCTTGGTCCTTCATCATTCTCAACCAGCATTTCATTACCATCTTTATCTATACCTCGCAGTGGTACAATCTCTCCCTCAAAATGTCCCGATTCAATTGCTTGAAGTGCTCGTCTATGGCTTTCTAACGCATAAGTATCTAATTGTTCACGGGTTATACCATATTTTTCTGCAATCATCTCAGCAGATACACCTTGATGCACGATTTGATACTTTTCGTGAAGACTACTTGGGATTGTTCGCTCATTTCCATCACTTAAAATAGGAACTTTAGTCATATGTTCAACGCCAGCTGCAATCGTAATGTCCATATCACCTGATTTAATTTCTTGCGCAGCAAAGTGTATAGCTTGTTGTCCAGAACCACATAGCCGATTAATCGTTACCGCTGGGACCGTTATAGGAAAACCGGCTTCAAGCGCTGAAAGTCTTCCAATGTTAAAACCTTGTTCATGAATTGGCGTGACACACCCCATAACAATATCTTCTATGAACCCTTTTTCTATATTCACCCTTTTTGTTACTTCATCCAGCACAACCGCCGCAAGTTGTACCGGATGCATGAGACGAAATGCACCATTTCTTTTCCCAACTGGCGTACGTATTGCTTCAACAATGACAACATCTCGCTTCATATTTTCTCACCTACTTTCCCTTTTGAATAATCATAGAAACCTTTCCCAGTCTTCCTTCCAAAACGCCCTGCCTCTACGAGTTTCACGAGTGTTTGCGGCGCCCTAAACCTATCACCAAATGCGTCCATTAGTCCTTTACTCGCAAATAATAGCGTATCTAGTCCAACATAATCAGCTAATTCAAATGGCCCCATTGGATAGTTCAAGCCAAACTTAATCGCCTTATCAATTTCTTCTTTACTTGCAATCCCTTCCTCATACATACGCATGCACTCTAGCACATGAATAGCAATTGCTCGTGACGTAACAAATCCTTGCATATCTTTCACAACAACCGTTTCTTTTCCGATTTCTTCTGAGATTGCTTTTACTGCTTGTATCGTACTTTCTGCCGTGACGACACCCCGTACAATTTCAACGAGTTTCATAACAGGAGCAGGATTAAACCAATGCATTCCTACTACTTTCTCTGGACGGCTTGTCACACTTGCAATCGCAGTTACACTTAATTCAGACGTATTCGTAGCTAGAATAGTAGATGGCAATGTATAAGCATCTAACTTTTGAAAAATTTCCTTCTTTAACTGTAATATTTCTGGTACCGCCTCAATAACAAGCTCTACATTTTGGCAAGCTTCTTCTAATATAATTGTAGAAGTAATACGAGTTAGAATATGGTTTTTCTCTTCCTCTGTTATACGTCCTGCGTTCACAAAACGATTCAAACTTTTGTTGATTGTTGCATGAGCCTTTTGTAAACTTTCTTCGGATATATCATACATTTTCACATATTTACCGCCCATCGCTAACGATTGAGTAATTCCACTCCCCATAATCCCTACCCCAATGACTGCAATATTTTGAATCATAATTTCCCTCCTTTAATTATCTCACTTTGATCTATTTATACAGGAATCCGGTCGATTACTTCTAATTGTTCCAACCTTTCAATCTCTAACCTTGATAATCCGAGACTTTGCAAAATTTCTTCTGTATGCTCGCCAAGCTTTGGAGGATCCGTAAATCTATCATTTGTATGTGTAAATACAAATCCTTTCTCGTTTACTAAATGACTCGTAAAGGAGGAGGATGCTAATTCATTTGTCTCTAAAACAGGCGACAAACAACAATCCACTTCCATCGCAAATTCCGTCCAATACACCAATGGCTTACTCGCAAAGGTCGCTTTCATCTGTTCATAAATCATTTGACCATCTTGAGCTAGCTCATGTTGCTTATCTTTCCACTCTATTCTTCCTACCGCTTCGCAAAAGGCATACCAAAATTTCTGTTCAACTGCTCCGAGCGCAACAAACCTCCTATCACTCGTTTCATAGATGGAATAACATACCACCTTACCGCTAAGCGAATCTAGCCCATGACGTTTGTTGTACATTTTTTCAAGCATAATATGATTGTTCATTAACATCACTAAGCTATCTGTGAGAGAAATATCAAGATAACTTCCTTCTCCAGTCCGCTCCCTTTGAAACAATGCTGCTATAATTTTTTCCGAAGTCATCATCCCCCCTACTTCATCACCAAGTGTAATTTTAGGATGAACCGGAATTCCTTCTCGATCTTTCAACTGTGCCAATACTCCGCTGACTGCCATAAAATTTATATCATGGCTTGCAAGATTCGAATGTTCTTTCTTCTGTCCATATCCAGTTAACGAGGCATAAATGATACCTTTGTTGATTCGTTTCACTTCTTGATACCCAAGGCCAAGGCGATTCATCACGTTAGGCCGAAAACTTTCTATTAAAACAGCAGCTTTTTGAAGAAGTTTTTTCACTACTTCAACCCCTTCAGGATGCTTTACATTTATTGCAATACTTTTCTTGTTACGATTATTCGCATAAAAAAATGCCTGATTGCCAGATTCCAATCCCCTTGCTAAATCCCCGTAACGCGGTTCTACTTTAATCACTTCTGCACCTAAATCAGCCAGACGAAGCGCTGCATATGGACCTGGTAAGTAATGAGAAAAATCAACAACTGTTATTCCTTTCAACATCATAGGCCCATCCCCCTCGCAATAATGCTTTTCATAATCTCATTCGTTCCAGCGTAAATCGTGCTGACTGGAATATCACGATAACGCCGCGCAATCTCGTATTCTTCCATATAGCCATAACCACCGTGTAATTGTATGCACTCTGCTGATACTTTTTTTGCAAGGTCAGTTAACCACCACTTCGCCATTGATACTTTCGTTACGATGTCTTCACCCTCCATATGATTTGCAATACATTCATCTACAAATGTTCTACCAATTTCAATTTCCGTATACATCTCTGCTAATCGGAACTGTACTGTTTGAAAATCACTTATACTTTTTCCAAACGCTTTTCTCTCCTGCACATATTTTTTAGTTATATATAGCATCACTTCCGCCGCTGTTTTAGCTGCAATTGCAACAATGAGACGTTCTTGCTGCAACTTTTCCATAAGATAATAAAAGCCTTTCCCTTCTTCTCCTAACAAATTTACAGCTGGAACTTTTACATCTTCAAAAATAAGCTCTGCTGTATCTTGACTATGTAAACCCATTTTTTTTAGTTTTTTCCCTCTCTTAAACCCTTCCATTCCTCGTTCTAAAACAAGCAAACTCATGCCTTTATGTGCGAGTTTCATATTTGTATCCGTCTTACAAACAACGATGACTAAATCGGCATGAATACCATTTGTAATAAATGTTTTCTCACCATTGATGATATAATGATTCCCTTCTTTTCTTGCTGTTGTTCGAATGCTCGCCAAGTCAGAACCCGCCCCTGGCTCCGTCATTGCAATTGCAGTTATATATTCACCGCTTACGCATTTTGGTAACCAGCGTTTTTTTTGTTCGTCTGTTCCATACTGCGTGAAGTATGGAACGACAATGTCATTATGCAAACCAATACCAATTAAACTGGAGCCAACCTTTTCAAGCTCCTCATTAATGACGACCGAATATCCAAAATCAGCACCTGCTCCACTATACCGCTCATCTACCATTGGACAAAGAAAACCTTTACTTCCCATGCTTCTCCAAAAAGAACGAGGAATCATTCCTTCTTTTTCCCAGTCGTTATAATGTGGATAGGCTTCTTTTTCTAAAAACTTATGAAAAGCATCACGAAAAATGTGATGTTCCTCCTGTAAATACTTATGCTTCATCATATCCTCCCTTCCGCTTCTGCCTTACGCAAAATAAACTTTTGAATTTTACCACTTGCATTTCTTGGCAGTTGTTCAACAAACACATAGCGACGCGGGCGCTTATAATCAGCAAGCTTATCACTCGCTTTACAGTACGCATCTAATGCCTCTGCAGTAAGGGACTGATTTTTTGAAACGATATATGCGAGAACACACTCTCCCCAAAAATCATCTTTTTCTCCAAGTACCGCTACATCTAAAACACTTTCATGCGTATATAAAAAATCTTCCACCTCACGCGGATAAATATTTTCTCCACCACTAACAACCATATCGTCAAGGCGATCTGCAACGTACAAATAACCATCAGTATCTACATAACCTAAATCTCCAGAATGGTACCACCCTTTATATAACGCTTTTGCTGTCGCCTCTTCATTGTTGTAATACCCTTTCATCAGACAGGAACCGCGCATAATGATTTCTCCGATTTCATACGGCTTTACTATATCATTTGGCTCGGATGGACCGTCTTCATTTGGACGAACAATACGAATTTCATGATTATAAACAGCTTTGCCTGCAGAACCAACTTTCGTGAGCTGTTCATCCTCTCGTAAAAAAGTAACTGCTGGTCCCATTTCTGTCATACCGTAAGCTTGTACTAATGAAACATTTAACTTTTCATCACAAGCTTTTACAAGTGCTGGTGCCATTGAAGCTGCACCATATAACCCATACTTAAGAGACGATAAATCATACTGCATTAAATCTTCCTGCAACATCATATTCCACATTGTGGGTGCAGCAAACATAACAGTAACCTTCTCTTTTTCAATTGTTTCAAGTACACTCTTTGCATCAAAATGATGCAAAATAACATTCGACCCGCCGCTATGTACCCTTGGAATAAAGCAGCAATGAAGCTCAGCACAATGAAACATTGGCGCTGTTACAAGACCTCGACTCTTCTCGGTATAATGTAAATATTCAATTCCTAGCAAACTTTGCTCAATAATTTCTCGGTGACGATGAAGTACTCCCTTCGGATCACCAGTTGTTCCACTTGTATACATAATGGAACAAATATCATCTTCTTTTACTTCTACTGTTTTAAAATTCGGTAATGCATTGGATAGTTTTTCTTCATATGAAATAGAAAACGGTGGATGATTTTGGTCAATGTACCAGAACTGAATATGAGGAAATCGTTTATGAATGCTTTGTACTTGAGAGGATAGTTGTTTTTCAAAAAGTACGATTTTTGGAGAAGCATCTTCTAATATATAACTGAGTTCTTGTGGTTTTAATCTAAAATTAATCGGATTAAATATGGCTCCAATTTTTGCACAAGCAAAACATGTAGTTGCTAATTCACTACTATTGAAAAGAAACGTGGAGACACGGTCCCCTTTTTGTATTCCACTTTGTTGAAGCGCATAAGCTAGCTTATTCACTTTCTCATTCCATTTTGTATACGTCCAGCGAATATTTTTTTCCGGTTCAACAATTGCTTCCCTATTTGGGTAATTTCTAGTAGCCCGTTCAAGCAAATTCCCAATCGTTATATACAATATGTTTCCCCCTTTCAAATAAAGCGTATAACAACTCAGAAACATTATAGCAATATTCAGAAAATTTTAAAAATAATTTCTTTCGACACACTTTTACATGAAAAGAAAATATAAAGAATATTACTTTTGCAGCGGAGGGTCACCCCTCCACTGATTACAGTTTTTTCTCATACTTCACTTGATACATTCGCTTCTTTTCGTTCTACCTTCTCTACCATATTCCCCTCCTCATCCCACTTCACCGCGCGATAATATGCATCATGATAAAATGTGAACCAAGCCTTTTTCTCTGCGCCGTACTTCATCCACTTCTGTTTATGTTCAATAGAAGTCATTGGATAATCATCATACGCCATCACCCACAATACATTTTGATGTGCATGCGTTGGCAATAAATCCGCCAAATGGAGCATCATTTCTCCCTGACTCTCAAGAACAATCACAGCATGTCCATCACTATGCCCACCTGTATGCACCATTCTTATTTCGTCCGTAATTTGGATTTCTTCTTTAAAAGTAACAACCTGATCTACAATTGGCTCCCAGTTTTCCTTCCAATATGTATTACGAGACCTTATATTTGGAATTCTCATTTCATTCCATTCTGTTTCTGACACATAAATTTTTGCATTTGGAAACGTAGGGACAAGCTGACTATTTTCCCATTTTGTTAAACCAGATGCATGATCAAAATGAAGATGCGTCATTAATACATAGTGGATATCTTCTGGCTGAATTCCGAGGCTTTCTAACGATTCATAGACCGATGACTCTTCTGTCACCCCTTGATTCCTCTTCATCTTTTCATTCATTTTCTCGTTTCCAATTCCTGAATCAATGAGCATATTTCCTTCTTTCGTTTGCACAAGCAGCGGGTCTGTCCGTAAATAAATATGATTTGTATCATTATGTTTATATTTGCGTGACCAAAGAACTTTCGGTACAACACCAAACATCGCACCTCCATCTAAATGAGTGTTTCCGCCGCGCAGCCACGTCACTTTGATATCTCCAATTTGTAAACATTCCATTCCTCATTCCCCCTTTTCTATTTTAATTTTAACATAAAATTCAGATTATTTTCCTGTATAAAAAAACCTGCGCATTACTGCACAGGTTCCGTACGATATTTCGCTTCAACGCGATAAATACGATGGCCTTTACCAGAAAATTTCTCTTCGTATTCCGTCATAATATTCCCTTCAAAATCACTATTATGAAAATCTAGACTCAAGAATGTTAATAACATACCATACTCAGCCATGCTCATAAGAGAGTATTCAAATAAACCTTGGTTATCCGTTTTAAAATGAATTTCTCCGCCCGTTACTAATACTTCTTCATAATTACGTAAAAACGTTTTATATGTTAAACGACGCTTCGCATGACGATTTTTTGGCCATGGATCTGAGAAATTTAAATATACACGGTCAATTTCGCCGTCTGCAAAGAAAACTGTTAAATCTTCCGCATCTTTATTAATTAATTTTAAATTAGGTACTTCTTCTTCAATTAACTTATCAAGTGCATCTACAATAACACTCGTGAACTTTTCAATTCCGATATAGTTAACATGTGGATTTGCTTTTGCCATTTCATAAACAAAACGACCACGGCCTGTTCCTACTTCAATGTGAATTGGTTGCTCATTACCAAAAACTTCTTTCCAATTGCCGCGACGCTCCTCCGGATTTCCAATTACAAACTGTGAATATTCATTGATTCGATCCATTGCATACGGTTTATGTCTTAAACGCATAGATGTCTCCCTCTCTTTACCAGACTATTTTAAAAGGACTATTCCTTCTTTCTTTTTTTATCAATCTATCAAACAAAAAACCAAGTACGTACGAGCACTCGGTCCGTTTCTTTCAAGTATAAAATGTATCATTTTGATAAAAACTACATAGAGCATAAAACGAAACTTCCATATCGTTTCGTGAGTCTACGATTAACTCCCTCATGACGAAACAGCGTTTTCTCTTATTTGTTCAAGAAGAACAACAATCGAAAGGATGATCCAGTCATGCCGATTAATCAACAACACCAATTAGAAATTTTAAAAGATATTTTAGTCAATCACCAAAGTGATTGCTGTGGAACGGTTTCTGAGTGCGAACAATTAGAACGTCTCATTCAATCATTGCTTGCAAACGATAGTATAAACAGCGATGTGAAAGCAATGCTAAACGATGTATATTATTATAGTCAATCGGGTAAATATTCTTCTGATTTGGACAACCATATTTCCAATAATCAAGAACAACTCACGCAATGGATTGCTGGAATGGACAATTTTTCTTAAATCATTTACTCTGAGGCAAGTAGTTGCTGTAAATATTGATGCCAATATTCAGCTTCTGCTTGCTGTTTTTTTGTTGTATGCCATTGAACAGATAGAATGGTTTGCGCCACTACATACCACCTCATACGCTGAAGCAATGATTCAGTCATTTCAATCCCATAATACGATAACCATTCGCCCCATTGGTGACGTGGTATATACCAATATAATAACGTGCCAAGATCAAGAGCAGGATCTGCAATCACAGCGCCGTCCCAATCAATTAAAAATAATTCATCATCCTCCGATAATAACCAATTGTTATGATTCACGTCACAGTGACATACGACAAACTCATCATATTCAATATCTTTTAATGAACCTTTCAAATATTGAAGACCCGCTTGAATGGTTTTATCTGCTTTTATATCTCCTCTTAAAACAAAATACAATTGCTGCAATAGCTCCTGTGCATGAAGCGGCTGTTTTCCAAGCCTTTGTATCATCTGCACGAGTGCTTTGGAAGAATGTATTTTCTTTAAAAGTTTTGCAACACGCTCTAATTTCATGTCCTCCGGCTCTAGCTTCTGACCTGGAAGCCATTTTTGAGCTGAAATTACATCACCGTTCGTTATCCTTCTTGTCCAAAGTAATTTTGGAACAATTCCCTCTGCTGACAATACCGCTAAAAAGGGCGATGTATTCCGCTTTAAAAATAGCTTTTGTTGTCCATTTTGCGCAATATATGCATCGCCCGTTACTCCACCAGCCGGTATAAGACTCCATTCTTTTCCTAATAATTGTTCCAACCATTCCATATCCATTACCCGTTAACAAATCCTTATCTTTTATAGTTATGAAAAGAAAAACCGCAACACCTTTTGAACATGTTGTGGATTCATATCTTTTTTACTGTAGTTGAGTGCAAGAAAAAGAAAACTTGGCATGTGCCAAGATATGCGGACAAACTGCCCCTTCTTTTACTTTATTTTATAAAACCTATATGAGAATGACAACCTATTGAAATCGCCACCTTTGTCAATTCTACATTTATTACATTCTCATCGTCAAGTAGCGATTTGTCACATTTTCGCCAATATATACGTGCTAATAGGAGCCATTTGAAGTTCATTTCCTTGAAATGAAGCAATTGGTTGTAATTTCGCTTGTTTTTCATTTGCTAATACGTGCCACGTTTCCTGTTTTGGAAGTGCAATTGTTTCTGTCTGAAAACCACTATGAAATACAACCACAATTTCTCTCCATGGTCCAAACGATTCCACATGTTGCAAATGGTAAGCAACGATAGCAGAAGGTGCTTGCAGAAAACTCATATGTTTCTGAATGAGGTCAGCCGTTCGTAATCGAAATGCGCCATGCGCCTTCCGAATTGCAATCAGCCCTTTTATATAAGCAACCGTTTCCAATTCGTTCTCTTTTTGATCCCAATCCATTCGATTAATTTCGTCTGGTGCATTGTAGCTATTTTCATTTCCTTTCTTAGAACGATAAAATTCTTGTCCAGCATGTAAAAATGGAATCCCTTGTGAGAAAATTACCATCGCTGTCGCTAAAAGGTGACGACGTTTTAACATCTCCTCTGCTTCTTGATTGCTGCGCACAAGTTTATCCCACATTGTCATATTGTCATGACATTCCACATAATTCACACTCTGAATAGGCTCTAAAAAAAGCCCTTGTTCCTTCACACTTGAAAGACTTCCCTTTAATACATATTGCAAATCATTTACATCTACACTACCACCAAATGCAAAACCTCGTTTATTCACGTCAAACGTACTACCCTTTATCACATCACGAAATTGATCGTTGAACTGTGCAATGTACGGCATTTTACTCGCATTCCTTAACATTGCTTTCTCTTCTGCTGGAAGCGGTGTTTGTAAATCCCACCCTTCCCCTAACAATAGTGCATCATGCTTTCTTTTTCTTACTTCCTTTTCTATATCATTCATCGTTTCTATATCCAAAATCCCCATCAAGTCAAACCGAAATCCATCAACATTATATTCAGTAAGCCAATATAAAATAGACTCAATAATAAATTTCCTCATCATTTTTCGTTCGGATGCTAAATCATTCCCGACTCCAGTTCCATTTGATGGCATTCCGTTTTCACCATGGCGAAAATAATATCCTGGTACAAGCTTTTCAAACGACGATGTTTCTCTGTCATATACGTGATTATATACAACATCAACAATAACGCGGATTCCGTTCTCATGAAATTTCTCAATCAATTGTTTACACTCTAAAATTCGGTTATACGGATCAGAAGGATTTGTAGCATACACTCCCGTTGGAACGTTGTAATATAACGGATTATATCCCCAGTTATAGGCCGCAAAAGGTTTCGTTTCATCTACACCCGCAAAATGATGCAGTGGTAATATTTCAACATGTGTAACTCCTAAGTCTTTTATATGAGATAAAGCCGTTGGCGTCCCTTGTTTCCCCTTCGTGTTTTCTTCTGCAAGTCCCATATACGTCCCTTTTTGTTTTACACCACTATTTGAATGCATGGTCGCATCACGAATATGAAGTTCATACAATATTGCATCTGCAGATGACTCTAATTTAGGCAATATATGTCGCTTTACATAAGTCTTCTCAAGATCAATGACAATTCCATATTTTCCATTTACTGATACTGATTTTGCATACGGATCTACCGCTTCATTCCATATTAAATTAATACAAACAAGAAATGTGTACTGGGCGCCATCAAAATCTCCATTTAAAATACGGGACCAAACTCCATTCTCTTCTCTATTCATCTCATAATCCATATACTCTTTATCGCCTTTATAAATCCGAACTTTGGCGAGCCTTGCAGTTGGGGCCCACAATTTAAAAGTCGTTTCTGCTTTTTTATAGCAAGCTCCTAAATCTGTATTTTCATAATAATATTTTTCATCGAATGCAGCCGTTCGAATTACCGCTCCAATTTGTAAGTCTGTTTCTTCATTTCGCTCATCTCGTACTGTATAATACTTCCCCACATCAAGCTGCTCTTCTATATAACATTCATACTTTGTTGCATTTGGAAGTAAAATCGTTTGGACGATAGGAAGCTCCCATATTTTTTTTCCTTCCTGTAAACAAAATGTCCGGCTTGTTCCATACGTATGCGGGAGCAAAATTGTAATCTTATTTATTTCATCTAAGTAAGCTTCAAATGGACGTTTTACTTTCAGCATAAAAAATCACCATCATTCTCGAAATTAAAATGAAACGATCTGTAAGCGATAAGATTCGCCTAAAAGTTGCTCTTATGAATGAGACTTTATACAGTAACTTACTATTTCCTATAGTATATTCACGTTCATAAGAAACGTTTTCATACTTTAGATTTCTGTAATGTTATTTCGGCAATAGGTTTATACTTGGGCGTTTCTTTCACATTCGATTCATACAATGTCACAGTATCAGCTTGAAATAATACTGAATGTAACGGCTTTAATGTTTTCATATTAAATTCTTCCTCACCCATCCATTTACGCGCTACTGTAATGTGCGGATGATAGGGGCGTGTTTCAAGAGAAAAACCGTTATTTTCACAAATCATATGGACATGTTTTTGCAAAGCAAATAATGCGGGGTTCTCATTTACACCTGCCCAAAATATACGCGGGTGCTCCGTGCGCCCAAATGTAGAAAACCCTTGTAGTGTAAGTGATAACTCCTGCTCAGCTGCAAGTCGTTGTAACTCTTTCTTTATTCCTTGTAATTGCTCCTGCTCTGCGCTCCCTAAAAAAGCAAGTGTAATATGATAGTCCTCTTCATGTACCCACGAACGAAACGGTAACAGAGACTTCATTTCTTCTTTATAATTTGCAAGTGTTTCTTTTATATGCCGCGGCAGAGTAACCGCTATAAAATAATGTGGTACCATGTACATCGTCTCCTTGTTGTTATTGTTGCTTTTCTTTCTTATCTCATGCAACTAATAAAAAGAATCCGCCCTCCAAATGGAGAGCGGTCATATCTCATTACAAACGTAAGCCATTTTATTTCGCTAATTCATAAATCGCTTGTGCATAAATTGCTGTCGCTTTTAATAAGTCTTCAATTTCAATATATTCATCTTTTTGATGAGCAAGATCTTCTTTTCCAGGGAATAACGGACCAAAGGCTACACCCGCTTTCAATGAACGCGCGTATGTACCACCGCCGATTGCTAATAGTTCGGCTTTCTCTCCTGTTTGTTCCTCATACACACGTTGCAGCGTGCGAATTAAAACGTGATCTTTATCGACATGATGCGGACGAGAATTAGAATAATCCGCTACTTGGAACCATTTCTTGCTCACATAATCTTTCAACTTCTCAATTGTCTCTTCAAAGTTTGTTGTTACTGGATAGCGTACATTTAATCCTAAGCTTCCGCCTTCTGCTTTCGTATAAGAAAGGCGACCAACATTAACTGTTAATGGCCCGCTAATTTCATCTTTATAAGCAATACCCGCTTTTTCTCCAAGCGTATCACCTGTAAATGTTTCTGTTACGAATGCTATAAATGCAGCTCCTTTTTCATCAAGAGCAACTGTTGTTAAAAACTGAGCTAGTAATAATCCGGCATTTTCACCTTTTTCAGGAGTAGAGCCGTGAGCTGATATACCTTCTACTTGTAATGTTACAGTATTTCCTTCTATCTTTCGTTTCCCTGTTTTCTTAACAGTTTGTAAATACTGTTCGTAAGCCTGTACAAGCTCCTCTGCTTTTTCAGTCGTAATAACTGCCTCCGCAAAATCAGGAACCATATTTAAGCGAAGACCTGAAGAGAATGAAACAAGCTCATATCCTCCGCTTTTTGCTTCACTACCACTTTGCACAATCTGTATATCAGAAATTCCTTTTTCAGCATTAATAATCGGGAAATCTGCATCTGGTGTGAAACCAATCGTCGGCATTTCTTCATTTTTAAAGTAATGATCGACACACTTCCAGTTGCTTTCTTCATCCGTTCCTAAAATCATACGAACACGCTTTGAAAGAGGTAACCCTAATTCTTTTACAATTTTCATTGCATAATAAGCCGCTATTGTCGGCCCTTTATCATCAATTGCACCGCGTGCAAAAATCTTTCCATCACGAATATCAGCGCTATATGCAGGTGTTGTCCAACCATCTCCCTCTGGCACAACATCAACGTGACAAAGAATACCAACTAATTCTTCTCCTTGTCCCATCTCAAGATGCCCTGCATACCCTTCTAAATTTTTCGAAACAAAGCCTTCTGCTTCTCCTTTATGTAACATGAAGGATAGTGCTTTCGCTACGCCTTCTCCAAAAGGTGCACCTTCTTTTGCTGTTTCTTCTTCCCATACACTTTTAATTTGCAGAAATTGCTGCATGTCATGAATCAAGTCATCTTTACGTTTTTCAACTTCTTCTGTCCAATTTATTACTGTCATCACGTACTCACCTTCTTCTATATTCTCTCTTTCATCATAGCAAACGAAAATCCCTTATGCCAATACAGAACCACTTAATAACGAACAATTGTAATACTTCAGATATTTCTCATTAGTTTTTCTTTTATTTTTCTAAAAAAATTTGCAGGAATTTGGCGTTTTACGTAGAAATTTATCTGGTAGTTGACAGAAGAGACATAGAATGTCAACTACTAAAGTTTTCCTGTTTCATTATTTGTTAAACTTTTGTAAAATTTAAGTAAGTTAAAGCATGAAATTTGTCATGTGGAGTACAATGGTAGTAAAGGCCTTCTTTCCTGAATGGGGTCAAAAAAACTAGTAGAGGAGTGGTTTTCTCTTGAAACCTACGACTACTCGTATGCTAACACGCATTAAATCAATTTATATGTACATCAATGAAAATGGTACGGTAACGACGAAAGACCTTGTAGATGAGTTCGGGATCACACCGCGAACAATACAACGTGATCTGAATGTGTTGCAGTTTAATGAACTCGTGTATAGCCCTTGCCGCGGTAAGTGGACAACAACAGGAAAGAAAGTGAGAATGACCTCATAACGAAAACAATTATATGTAAAAATACATACCCCTTTCTATCAGATTAGAAAGGGGTTCTTTCTATATTTTGGAATCGGTCTCACTCTTGATTCTCAGTTTGAACTTGATATGTTTTTAGCATTTCAACTTCTTCATCTGTCAGTTCACGATATTGACCAAGCTCTAATTCATCATCTAACACTAAAGGTCCCATCTCTGTTCTCTTCAAGTAGACAACTTTTTTCCCTACCGCTTCAAACATACGCTTTACTTGATGGAATTTTCCTTCTGTAATCACAAGTTCAATTTCAGAAACATCGTCGCTTTTCAAAATTGTAAGCGCCCCTGGCTTCGTTTCATAACCATCGTCTAGGATAACACCTGTTGCAAACTCTTCGACATCTTTTTCTGTTACAGCACCAGCTACATGTGCATAATATTTTTTCGGCACATGCTTTTTCGGAGATAATAACTGATGCGCCAGTTTCCCGTCATTTGTTAATAATAGAAAACCTTCTGTATCAATATCAAGTCTTCCAACTGGAAACGGATCAAAGATTGCATCTTCTAATTCTAATAAATCAACAACCGTTTCATGATTATCATCTTCCGTTGCTGAGATAACACCTTGTGGTTTATGCATCATTAAATATACAAACTCTTTATATTCAACAATCTCTCCGTGAATCATAACCTCTTGCTCTTCTACATTCACATGAAATTTCGCATCTTTCACTGGCGTTCCATCAATTTTCACAACGCCGTCTTTCAATAATTTCTTTACTTCTTTTCTACTTCCGTATCCCATATTTGCTAATAACTTATCTAATCTCATCTTCTTCACCTTCTTTATATTTATCATAGAAAAGGGGACGTGTTTTACGCCCCTTTCGATTTCACCTTTATTTTTAATCTACCACCAAGCTTACGTTGAATCTTCGCTAAAGCTTCTCCGCCAAATACTCGTTCTAGTACACCTGTGCGGATTGCTAAATATCCGTAAGTAAGGCCGCCAATACTTGCACAAATTACAACGGTAATAAGCGCTCCAATACGGCCATCAGGCGAAATCAGCAAGGATAGAACTCCTTGTGAAAGTTTTACTACAACTACCATTGCAAGTGTTAACACTGCAATTTGGAATGTTCTCTTATATACAACATCGAATGAATAGTGTGCATGTTTTCGAATTTGTTTATTCGTATACCAAATAGAAGCTAGGAATCCAATACCTGTTGCTAAAACAGCTCCAATTGTACCGAAGTAACGAATCAAAATAACATTGCCTAAAAACTTCAAAATAACACCCATGGCAAGTGCAATAATCGCATGTTTTTGTTGATTAATCCCTTGCAGGATAGCCGCAGTTACTGTAAATAAAGCAAATAATAACGCAACCGGTGCATACCACATAAGTACTTGTCCACCTAATGGATCTGCTTCATAAAATCCTGTGTAAATCGGATACGCAAGAATAGAAATACCAACTACCGCAGGTAATGTTAAAAACATATTTGCTTGGAATGTTTGTGTGATTTGTAGTTTTAAATAACGAAATTGTTTTTCTGTAAACGATTTTGTTATTGCTGGAACAAGCGTTAAACTAAATGCTGTCGCAAGCGAAACAGGGATCATAATTAATTTATGCGTCCACATTGTAAAGATACCAAGTGCTCGCTCTGCAATATCACCTTGCCCAATCGCTTGCATAATTGCGTTAAATGTCAGTGTATCAATTTGTTGATATAAAGGAATTGTTAATCCAATTACAACATAAGGAATTGCATACGCAAATAACTCTTTAAATAATTGAACCGTACTTACTGTCGATTCTGGTACAGTTTGTTCAATCAAATATTGATCTAGATGATTTCTGCGTTTTAACCAGTACCAAATTAAAACACCGAGTGCTCCCACTGCTGAAACAAAAGCAGCAAAAGTTGCCACTCCAACTGCTGTCGCTACCGATCCACCTATTACTTTCATGACGATATAACTACCCGCTAATAAAAAGACAATGCGAATAATCTGTTCAATAATTTGCGATACCGTCGTCGGTCCCATTGATTGGTGACCTTGGAAATAACCTCGAATTAAACTTGCTGCTGGTACAACAATAAGTGCAAAACTTACGAGGCGAATAATCATCGTAACTTCTTCGACACTACTGTGTACACTTTGTTTACCAAGCATAGCTTCTGCAAATAATGGTGCGGTCATGTAAAGGGCTAAGAAAGAAAGGATTCCCGTTACTATCATCAGAACCATTCCCGAACGGAACATTCTCCGGCTCGTTTTATAATCTCCAAGCGCATTATATTTGGAAACAAACTTTGAAACAGCAAGAGGCACCCCAGCCGTTGCAATACTTAAAAAGATCGTATATGGAATATATCCATATGTATAGAGCGTTCCGCCTTCTGTGCCAACTAATGCATGAAACGGAAAGACATAAATCATGCCTAAGAACTTTACTAAAAATGTTCCTAACGTCACAATAAGCGTTCCTCGCAAAAATTTCGAATCGGACATAAAATAATCCTCCTACATATATATAACGCTGAACTCTAACTTTTGTATTGTACCACACTTTCTGAATGAAACAGTACCTCACTGTATTTTTCTTTTCTATGAAAACATGCTATTCTTTTAGGCAGGAAATGTAGAAAATGAGGTCGATATACTATGCATTATGATGTTATTGTCATCGGCGGAGGCCCTTCAGGGTTAATGGCCGCAATCGGTGCTGCTGAAGAAGGTGCGCACGTCTTACTTCTTGATAAAGGAAATAAACTAGGACGTAAACTTGCGATTTCTGGCGGTGGTCGCTGCAATGTAACAAACCGCTTACCACTTGATGAAATTGTCAAACATATACCAGGAAACGGTCGCTTTTTATACAGTGCTTTTTCCATCTTTAATAATGAAGATATTATTACATTCTTCGAAAACCTTGGCGTAAAACTAAAAGAAGAAGATCACGGGCGCATGTTCCCTGTATCAAATAAAGCACAATCTGTCGTGGACGCTTTATTAACACGATTACAAGAACTAGGTGTTAAAATACGTACCAATACTCCTGTTGAAACGATAGAATATGAAAATGGACAAACGAAAGCCGTTGTTCTCCAAACAGGCGAAGTTTTGGAAACAAATCATGTTGTTATCGCTGTAGGTGGGAAATCTGTTCCTCACACTGGTTCAACTGGGGACGGTTACGCTTGGGCTGAAAAAGCAGGACATACGATTACAGAACTTTTCCCAACCGAAGTACCCATTACTTCAAATGAACCATTTATTCGTGATCGTACATTGCAAGGACTTGCTTTACGTGATGTAAACTTAAGCGTATTAAATCCAAAAGGGAAAGTTGTCATTTCTCATAAAATGGATATGCTCTTTACCCACTTTGGTATTTCTGGCCCAGCAGCTCTTCGCTGTAGCCAATTCGTCGTAAAAACGATGAAAAAGTTCAAGGCAAATACCGTTCAAATGAGCATCGATACAATGCCAGAAGAAAATAGCGAACAAATCTTCCAGCACATGATGAAACAAATTAAAGAAGATCCCAAAAAAGGAATCAAAAATGTTTTAAAAGGATACGTTCCTGAGCGTTATTTCTTATTCCTATTAGAAAAGAACGAAATTGATGGTAGTCAGCAAGCTGGACAAGTTTCTCACGAAAAAATCCGTGCACTTGTGAAAGACTTCAAAGAGTTTACAGTAACAGTAAACGGCACACAGCCCCTTGACAAAGCGTTCGTTACAGGCGGCGGTGTTTCTGTTAAAGAAATTTATCCGAAAGAAATGTCTTCTAAACTCATGAATGGCTTATACTTCTGCGGAGAAGTTCTTGATATTCACGGCTATACAGGTGGATATAATATTACTTCTGCTCTTGTGACAGGTCGAATTGCTGGTACAACTGCAGGTCAAAATGTGAAGGCACAGTAGGAGTAAAGAAACAGAGAGGAGATTCTCCCTGTTTCTTTTTTGTTGCTTTATATAGCTTAGTACCTTTATATTTTATAATGTTGAATAATTGTAACAAAGGGGAAAACATATGCGAAAAAAAGTCATGATATCTTTAATGCTAATGACGTTTCTTTCCGCTGTGGAAGGAACGATCGTTAGTACAGCAATCCCCCGCATAACAAGCGACTTATCTGGCGTCGAACTTGTTAGCTGGGTGTATGCAATCTATATGCTAGCAACAGCTGTCTCAACTCCGATTTACGGAAAGCTAGCAGATTTATTCGGAAGAAAAAAAATTCTGCTCATTGGTGCAGGTATCTTTTTAATCGGTTCTGTACTGTGCGGAATCGTTACATCGATGGAACAATTAATCGTCTTTCGTGCTCTTCAAGGTATAGGTGCAGGCGCTGTTATGCCTATTACAATGACGATTATCGGCGATTTATATAGCGAAGCAAAAGACCGCGCAAAAGCACAAGGCTGGATGAGCGCTGTTTGGGGTGTTTCAGGTGTTGTAGGACCGTTAGTAGGCGGATTTTTAGTTGACTCTCTTTCTTGGCGCTACATCTTCTTCTTAAACGTTCCATTTGGAATCCTAGCTTGTGTGATGATTGCCACTTCTTATAAAGAATCGATCAAACCAGCGAAACACCATATCGATTATCCTGGTGCGATTATCTTCTCACTAAGTACAATCGCTTTACTTTACGCGCTTTTAACAGGAAGCAGTAAGCAAAACTGGGGTGACATTACAATTATTGGCCTCTTAACCTTTGCAGCTGTTTCATTCATTATTTTCTTATTCGTTGAGAAAAAATCTCCGGAACCATTAATCCCGTTAGCACTTTTCTCAAACCGTACATTATCAACAATAAATGTACTAACGCTTATTGCTGGCGCAATAATCATTAGTATTACAATGTATCTTCCAATTTGGAGTCAAGGTGTATTAGGAAAAAATGCTACCGAAGCTGGACTTATTCTCATGCCAGTTCCCGTTATGTGGACATTTGGTGCGATACTTTCTGGGAATTTAGTTGGTAAGTTGAAAACTAAACAAATCATTTTACTTGGAGCTAGCGTTTTATCAGTCGCTACCTTCTTACTATCTATATTATCAACTCATTCACCAGCGTTTCTTATTTATGTTGCAGTCGGACTACTCGGTTTCGGAATGGGACTTATCACACCAATTTATATGATAACCATTCAAGCAGCTGTCCCTTCACATACGCGCGGAACAGCAGTCGGCTTAAACACATTTATTAATACATTTAGCCAAACATTAGGTGCTGCAGTCTTCGGAACAATCTTTAATACGATGATTCACGCGCAAGGAATTAAAAACCTTGATCTTGTATCTTCTAGTGGGCACGGTACTAGTGCGAATATAATAACAGGATCACAAGAGGCACTCGCTACGAGCATACATGTAATCTATATGAGCACTTTCGCACTCGCACTGCTTACGTTATTAATCGTATGGTTTGTTTTAAAACCTTCTCAAAGTAAAACAGAAGCAACTGAACAGTAAAAAAAGAGGATGATCGTTCATAACGATCATCCTCTTTACATATATCAACCGCTTCTCATGATATATCGGCGTTTCGACAACATGTAACAATACTTACTCTTCATTTTCCACCACATATTTAAGCATGGACAATTTATTATTCCAAAACTGTTCATAATAGGAAAGCCACTGCTGTAATTCAGCTAACGGCTCAGGTTGCAAACGATACAGCTTTTCTCTTCCAACCTTTCTTCCACTCACTAACTTTGCTTCTGAAAGAATGTGAAGATGCTTTACTACAGCTGTGCGACTCATCGGAAAATGATCTGTTATTTTAGAAATCGGTAATTCTTGTTGTGTTAATAACCGGAGTACTTCTCGGCGAGTTGGATCAGCAATCGCTTGAAAAACATCATATTTCGCTGCTGATGAGGACACTTATCCTTCAACAACCTTTTTCAGTTTTTCATTTACAATTGCTACCCAGCCGCCCGCCATATTATCACGGATAACAGAACTTTTCGCGTTCGCTTTCGTAATAATTGCATCAGGATGTTTCCATCCGCCATGAATAAGAGTAAACTCCGTTTTATCTCCTAAATCTTTTAAAACAAACGAAACTACCCAGCCATCTGTATCCCATGAAAAAGATATACGATGAGGCTCATCGATTTCTAATACTTTGCATGGTGATGGGCCAAAAGGTGATTGTACATGAAATTCATGCCCTACTTTTGCTTCAAAGTCATTTGGCATAAACCAAGATGCAATTCCTTCTGCAGTTGATACCGTATTCCACACTTTTTGAATAGGTGCTTCAAAAATAACGGTTTGTGTAATATCTTGTAATGTATTTTGCTGTTCCATATGATGTCTCCTTATTTGGCATTAAAATATAACACCTTTTGGTTTTGTTTTTTTATAATATAACACCTTTTGGTTTTGTTTTTTTATAATATAACACCTTTTGGTTTCACGTCAAGACACGCTATTCAATGCCCGTTGAGAAATTATCAACATTTTTTCAACAGGACAAACACACTCTCAACATTTCCTCATAATATACTCACAAAGATACATCACATATAAAAACTCCAAACATTATGAAACTCCATCATTTATAATGCGCGGAGAGCAACAAAACATACCTCGCTTGCTTTTAGCCTCTCCTCCTTCCCTCGGGATTAGAAAGCATATCGGTATAAGTGAGATGTGTCTAAGACTCAGAAGAGATATGCCCACAATTTGTATTTAACTATGAGCAGGTAGTCATTTCTCACCTCCTCAACAGTTTTAGAAGCAATGAATTTAGGAGAGAATTCACTACCTGCTCACTCTTTTTCTCTAAAGGCAGTAAGGAAAAATTTCCATAATAAAATAAAGGGGATGAAAGATATGTTCTATTGCATCAATTGTTCTGAAATTCATCATGAGAAAAATGCGAATGATAAAATATTTAAAAACGGTTTTTATATTGATCCATTTTTAGGTGAGCGTTACCATCTTGGCATGTGTAAAAATTTCCAAAACTATGAAACAGCAGAAATCAGTTTATCTACAAAAGAAAATGAAACACCACAATCCATTATGAATGCTTTACCAACCCATGTAATGTCCACTTAAGAGCATAAAAAAGAGCTGGCTCCCCAGCTCTTTTTTATGTTTTATAGACAATCATCGCCGAAAAACAATAAATTTGATTTTCATCATCATTGATGGAGACACCAACTTGATACTTAATATCTACAAGCTGTTCATCATTTATCTTCTTTAAGAATGTATTCACAGCGTCTTCCAAATCTTTTTCATGACTTTCATCAAACATCTTAACGCGAATCATTTTAACACCATCCTAGATCGCAGCCCTCCGCCGCTGAATTATTGCCACGGTGCGTATCTATGATGCGATAAAACTTGCCATTTTCATATATATATCCGTCTTCTAACACATACTGTTTCTCTTCAGTATAGACATAAAACTTCCCTATCATAAATTTACTCGTATATAATTCCAAATAATCTGCTCTAAATTTAGCTACTACTTTATTTGTAATATCAATTTTAATTGTGCGCCCCACCTTCTCTCCCTCCTTTAAAAAGAACGGATTTATGTATATTGTATTAGCGATTTTGCATTTTATGCTTAAAAATAAGTGGATATGCCTCGTATTTTTCCACGAGAGCTCCTCAGAATATCATCCCTTTTTAATTGCGGCCCTTTCAGCAAAATGTGTTGTGATTTTCCATCTGAAAATAATATAAAAATCCAAAACAAAAACCATTGACACAGATACACAACATATGATAATATAATAAATTTGACATTTTTATTCAATTATGTTATCATTACATATAGTTACCACATATGGAGGTGGATGATTTGTTTCAAATTGGTGATAAAATTGTTTATCCTATGCACGGTGCGGGAATAATCGAAGCAATTGAGGATAAAGAAGTGTTAGGAAAAACACGTCAGTATTGTGTGATACACATGGTTATTAGCGATATGCAAGTAATGATTCCTATGGACAAAGTAGAAGATTCAGGCATACGTTATGTTGTCGACAAAAATACATTAAACGATGTATTAGTTGACATTCATAATGGTGAAGCTGACCACTCACTCTCATGGAAACAAAGATATACCATGAATATGGAGAAAATGAAAAATGGAAATCTCCTAGACGGTGCTGAAGTTGTTCGCGATTTAATTCGCCGTAATAAAGAAAGAGCGTTAAACGCAAGTGAAAAGCAAATGCTCGACAATGCGCGCAGAATTTTAATTAGTGAAGTCGCACTTGTGCAAGATGTTTCAGAAAATCAAGCCACTGATTTCCTACAAGTTACCATCGATCATTAATACATGAACTCCTACTTTGCATATACAAATTTAAAATAGCATTCGGCTATTTTTTTTTGCCTAAACAAGAAAAAGATGTCTACTTACAGACATCTTTTTCTTCTATTATTTACTGTTTAACATCGCTAATAGTTTTTCTTGACTATACATCCACACTGTAATGATTAGACAAGCAAGTGCTACTTCTGATAGCGCCATAAATCCAATCGCATAATGACCTGTTAGCTGGAATAGTAATGCTAAGATTAACGGCGGGAAAAACCCACCTAGTCCGCCTAAAGCTGAAACAAGTCCATTCACAATCCCAGCTTGCTTAGAGAAATACATCGGCACAAGTTTAAAGATTGTCCCATTCCCAGTTCCTGCACACAATGCAACAAGTAAACAACCAAATGTATACACGTTCATACTTGGCATAAACGATAAAATAATACCAGATAGCGTTAAACCTATGAAGACAAAAATTAATATTTTAAATGGATTAAATTTATCACCAAGCCAACCACCAATTGGACGCATTACTGTTGCTAATACAATGAATCCAGCTGTCCGCATGCCCGCATCTACTTTTTCTAATCCAAAGTGAGATACTAAGAAGTTTGGTAAGTATACTGTAAATGCAACAAACGAACCGAAAGTTAAGAAATAGAAAATACATAAGAACCAAAGCTTTTCGTTTTTATACACACCTTTTAACTGTTCCATTAATGGGGTATTCACTTTTCGCTCATTACGATCTCCCAATAAGAAATTTAGAAGTGCAAACAGAGCAAGTAAAATTAAAAAAGATTGTACAGTTGCTCTCCAGCCAAATGAAGTGGCAATTACAGGTGTTAAGAAAGATGTAACTGCTGTTCCTGCGTTACCGATGCCATAGATTCCATTCACAAAGCCATGTCGTTCTTTCGGATAATATTTCGGTAAGGACGTTACACCGACAGAAAACACAGCACCGCCAATCCCTGCAAATAAACCACCAATAATTAAATCCATCATAGAGCTCGCAATGCTAATATAAAAGACAGGGAATAATAAAATAATAAAGCTGATAAAGAATAATTTTCTTGCTCCGTATCGATTCGTCCAATACCCAATTGGTATTCGAAGTACCGATCCTAAAATAACGGGTACTGCTGTAACAAGGGAAATTTGTCCTGCCGTTAATGTAATATCTGCTTTGATAAACGGCATTAAAGAAGATAAAATTACCCATACCATAAAACCAATAATAAGATTAAAAGTTTGTAAACCTAATTGAAAATTCGGACTTTTCATCTTTTTCGCCTCCTATTTTGCTCAACATTTCACAATATATATTAATTCCCTCCAGTCTAATCACGTAGTTTCGTGATTAGACTGGAAAAAATCAACCACCACTCACTGGCGGGATGAATGCTACAACATCACCAGCTTGTATTTTATCATCATGATTTGCATACTCTTCATTGATAGCAACCATAATTTGTTCTGAAACTGTTACATGATATTCTTTTGTTATTATCTCTTTCAACTCTGTAACAGTAATGTTTTCGCAATCTATTTTCAGTTCATTTGTCCCTGCTTCTTCTTGCAAATGCGCAAACAGTAATACTCGAATCATTTTCTCATCTCCTTTCCCGGTTCTCCATCTGGATACGGTGTTTTTTCTAACTGATCGCCAATCCATGAATCGCCATCTTCCCAAAACTCCTTTTTCCAAATCGGAACAATTTGCTTAATCCGTTCCATGATATATTCATTTGCCTCATAGGCTGCTTTTCGGTGCGGTGTGGATACCGCAACAACAACGGCGATATCAGAAATTTGTAATGTACCGATGCGATGTGTAATCGCAACGTGTGTTCCAGGCCATTTCTCCTTCACTTCAGCACCAATTTTCGCTAGCATTTTCTCTGCCATTGTCTTATAGGCTGCGTACTCTAAATATAATGTACGGCGCCCCTTCGTAAATTCTCTAACAGTCCCAATAAAGGTTGTTACAGCACCGCATTCACGGCGAATCACTTTATTTGTTACCTCTTCAATCGAAATAGGTGTATCGATTACTTCATAATACGTATATGTCATTTTGCACCCCTTACCACTTCTACGAGCCACTTCATATAAGATTCTTCCTCTGTTATATGAAATGTTTTATATGTTTCTTGCAGGCTTTGTATATCATCCCATGTGATAACGGCCATCACATTCTCCACTTTATTTAATAAAGCAGCATCTTCCATTGAACGAAGGAGAACTACTTTCGGATATGTTTCCGTTTTATAACCTTCTATTAAAATTATATCTACTTCAAAGAATTCATATAAATGAATGATTTCCTCTAAAGACCACTTATCGCGAAGAGAAGAAAGGGATAACAACCCTGCTCCTTCTACGCTGCTTACAACTGCTCCTGCTTGCCTGTGACGTTCACTATCTTTCTGCGGTACTTCCGGGAAACCGCCATGTCCGTGATGCTTAATTGTAGCAACTTTCATTCCTTCATTAGTCAAAACGCGAACGAATTTCTCCACAAGCGTTGTTTTTCCGCTATTTTGATAACCTACTATTTGTAAGATTGAAGCGGTTCTGCCCATGGCCACTCACTTCCTTGGCTCGGCTCTAATAATAATACCGACACAGTCATTCCCGCTTCAAATCCTCTTGTTCCTCCTGGGAGTACAATAAAAGCATTCGCGTTGGCAAGGGAAGATACTGCGCTCGATTTATCTAAACCTACTGGCATTGCTTGCAACACGCCATTTACAATGTTTACTTTCGCCCTTACAAATCGCGTAAATGGATTGGGCTTTGGAAAATCCTTTTGTAAAATTGCATCTGCACGATATGCATGTGGTTCTTTCGCATAAAGATATGTTTGAATGATCGGATGAACGAATAATTCAAACCCTACATAACAAGCGGACGGGTTACCTGATAAGCCGAATAATAGCTTTCCATTTACTTCAGCTACCGTTGTAACACTACCTGGCCGCATTGCAATTTTATTAAATAATACATTCGCATGTAACTTTTCATAAATAGCCGGTAAATAATCGTAATCTCCTACCGAGACACCGCCAGTTGTAATTAAAATATCTACTTCATCCATCGCAGATTTCACTGCTTCATAACAAGCTTCCAGCTCATCAGCAAGTTGTCCATAATAACGTACTTTCCCGCCCGCTCTCACAATTTGAGCTGCGATCATATAGGAATTACTATTTCTAATTTTCCCTGGTTCCAGCGGCTCATGTACTTCCAACAATTCGCTCCCTGTTGTAACAATCCCAACAACGGGCTGTTTTACAACCTTTACTGAGCTGTAACCAAAAGTCGCCAATAGCGCTGCCACACCTGGATTAATCACTGTACCTTTTGCCACAAGGACTTGATTTTGTTTTATGTCTTCTCCTCGAAATGAAACATTGTCACCATTTGCAAAAGGGCGCTTTAGCTTCATATATGTCTTTCCGTTTTTCTTATATCCTTCTGTTAGCTCTAACATCACGACCGCATTACAATGTTCTGGAATAGCTGCCCCTGTCATAATACGAACCGCCTCGAAAGCCTTCACTTCCTCTGTAAAAACAGAGCCAGCCCCAATTTCCCCTATTACTTCAAATTCAATCGGATGATCTTGGCTTGCTTCTTTTGTATCTTCCGCTCGAATCGCAAAACCATCATATGGAGAGCGGTCAAAATGCGGAACATCGTGATCTGCTACAACATCTTCTCCAAGAACTCTTCCATAACTTTCGATAATCGGAACCTCTTCAGCTTCACCTTGCTGAGCATATTTCATAACCCTCTTCACTGCTTCTGCTACTGGAATTGGTATTCGTTTTTCTAACATCTTTTTCACCCCATGTTTGCAAAATATCACATCTTGATTACACTTTATATTGTACAATGCTAATCATACTAGTAATTACTTCAAGGAGGAATTCCATGTCTTCATTCACTCATTTTAATGACCAAGGCCGTGCTAAAATGGTCGACATTAGCGATAAAAAGGTGACAGTGCGCACCGCAATTGCTTGCTCTAGCATCCTTGTTACAAAAGAAATTTATGATAAAATCTCCCGTAATGAAATCGGCAAAGGCGATGTATTAGCCGTTGCACAAATTGCCGGTATTATGGCTGCCAAGCGCACTTCTGACATTATTCCAATGTGCCATCCTTTACTTCTAAAAGGAGTAGACGTCTCCTTCGACTGGGAATTAGCGAAAGAACAATATCGTTTACTCATTGAAGTAAAAGTCAAAACAGAAGGTAGCACCGGTGTTGAAATGGAAGCTCTAACAGCTGCTTCTGCGACCGCCCTTACCGTGTATGATATGTGTAAAGCTGTCGATAAAGGAATGATTATTGGCGAAACATATTTACTTGAGAAAACAGGCGGGAAAAGTGGAGATTATGTTAGAAATCCACACTCCTAACGCAATCCCCTGAACCTAAAGGAGCTTCCTTTAGGTTCAGCCTATATATCTTGCATATAATCGCTTCGCTACTTTCATATCATTCGTTCCATGAATAAATGCCCTACCATCTGTAAATAAAACAAAACGATATTCCTCAATCGGAAATGATAATAAATATGGTGTCGTTTGTACATCCACACTTTTTTGTAAGCGCTTTTTCATTTCTTCTAGATTAAGAGATTGCGATACTCCTGGACGAATTTGAACCGTATTTCGTCCGCATAACACTTCCGTTTTCATCTGTGATCCAAATGTTAAACTCGGATACGTACGCAGTTTTCCACAAGATGGACATGTATCTTTTTTCTGTCTATTTACTTTAAACGCCATATGCTGATTGTTCCAAATATCAAATGATAGCATCGTCTCACGAAGCGCATCAAAATCTTCTACTAGTATTTTTAAAGCCTCCGTCACCTGATGTGCAACAACCATTTGGACAGCTGGCTGTATAATTCCTGCTGTATCACATGTCGCCCCGCTTGTCGGTTGCTCCATCAAACAACGGAAACACGGCGTTTTCCCTGGAAGAATTGTATAGGTGACTCCGTAACTACCAACACATCCTCCATATATCCAAGGAATATTATATTTTTGCGAAATATCATTAATGAGAAGACGCGTATCAAAATTATCAGTCGCATCTAATATCAAATCTACATTATTAATTAATTCTTCCATTTCTTGCATTGTCACATCTGTTACAACTGGTATAATTTCCACTTCAGAATTAATCTTTCTTAAATGTTCTGCCGCTGCGATTGCTTTCGGCTTGTACTGTTTTGCATCTTCCTCTGTATATAACTGCTGCCGCTGTAAATTACTCCACTCAACATAATCACGATCTGCAATCGTCAGTTTTCCAATTCCAGCCCGAACAACCGCTTCTGCATTTGCCGCTCCGAGTGCACCAGCACCGATAATAAGCACATGCTTCTCTCTTATCTTCCTTTGTCCGTCCTCACCAACACCTGAAAATAATATTTGCCTTGAATAACGTTCCTGCAATGCGGTCCCTCCTTTCTTATCCTCCAATATAAGACATTTCAATTTTTGGACGATTTCTCGCACTTTCTTCAGTCCGTTCATCTGAATACCGATCTTTTCGATATTTCCATATATCTTGTAATACCTTTAATAAATCCGAATCAGACATATCTTTCCTAAGTAGATCCCTTAAATCCGTACCTTCTGTAGCAAACAAACAAGTATAAAACTTACCGTCTGCTGAAATCCGCGCTCTCGTACAAGAGGAACAGAAAGACTCAGACACCGAAGTGATAAATCCAACTTCTACATCACTGCCTACATAGCGGTAACGTTTGGCAACTTCCCCAAAGTAATGAGGTTCAGCAGGCTCAATTGGATATACTTGACCGATTTTCTCAATCAATTCTTGTTTCGTAATGACCTGTTCAAAATTCCATCCATTTGTACTACCAACATCCATAAATTCAATAAAGCGAAGTTGAATTTCTTGTTCTTTAAAATAAGCGGCCATCGGGAGAATTTGGCTATCATTCATTCCCTTTTTTACAACCATATTTACCTTTACTTCGAGCCCTGCTTCTTTTGCGGCTGTGATTCCTTTTAGCACAGGTTTTGTACCAATATTCCGGCCATTAATTTTACGAAACACATCATCTTCTATCGCATCTAAACTAACATTCACTCGGTGTAATCCTGCTTCTTTTAACGCTTTTGCTTGTTTCGTTAAGTGAATACCATTTGTCGTTAGTCCAATATCCGTTAAGCCATCAAGCTTCACAAGACGTGCAATGAGTTTTGTTAAATCTTTACGCAGTAATGGTTCACCGCCCGTAAGCCTGATTTTCTTTACGCCCATACCCACAAATAATTTTGCTAGGCGTTCAATTTCGTCAAAGGTAAGCAAAAACTCTTCTTGTAAAAATGCATAATCCGGTCCAAACACTTCAGCCGGCATACAATATGTACACCTGAAATTACAACGATCAATGACAGAGATGCGTAAATCTTGAAGTGGGCGCCCTAAAGAATCCCTAACTTTCTCGTGCATCATCACCCCTCCTGTTCTGCTAAATTCATATCTGCCTTCATTCTATTATAATATATTTTTAAACTGCGATGTTTTTGCTTAGTCTCTTTATTCACTTTCCGTGTTTTTTATTTGCCTTCATGATAATAAACGAAAACAATATATGTTGTGATATTTCTCACATCATCTATGCCATTCAAAATTTCTTCACAAATCTGTTCGTATTTTGTTCACATTGTTATGAAAAATCTCGATACCTAACCCATTACAAAAAAATGTGCAATCTAAGCTGTACCTTTTTACTGCTTTTGATCCACCTGTATTTGCGTTCGATATTCATCACCCCACTCACGCATAAGTGTAATAATTGGCGTAAGGGATTTTCCGAACTTTGTTAAAGAATACTCCACTTTTGGCGGAACTTCTTTATATACCTCCCGATGAATTACACCTGCAGCCTCGAGCTCTCGCAACTGTCTTGTCAGCATACGCTGCGTAATGCCTGGCATTAATCTTAAAAATTGATTAAAACGAATTTCTTTCGCATTCATTAAATGAAACAAAATAACCCCTTTCCATTTCCCCCCAATTACATCTAGTGTTAATTCTACCGAACAACGATATATCTCTTCGTTTTTCATTTCATCACTCTCCATTAGTATACAAATTGATACTATATGCTAAAAATGTGCGTACTTACATCATTCATTGTACTACTGTAGAATCTATTTTGTAATCAACTTACTATAAAAAAGCAAGTTGCGAAAAGGTGGTTGTATAAATGGAACATACAAAAGAAGAAATTTTAAAAGCTTATCATTTTAGACATGCATGTAAAGAATTCGATGTGAATAAAAAAATCTCTGATGAAGATTTTCATTTTATTTTAGAAACAGGTCGACTTTCTCCAAGTTCATTTGGCTTTGAACCTTGGAAGTTTGTTGTGATTCAAAACCAAGAACTGCGCAATAAACTACTACCTGTAGCATGGGGCGCTCAAAAACAATTACCAACAGCAAGTCACTTTATAGTCATATTAGCTCGCAAAAAAGAAGAGATGCTTTATAACTCTTCCTATATTTCAAACTTCATGGAAAATATTCAGCAGCTTCCCGAGGAAGTTGTAACAATGAAACGCGGCTTTTATAAGGAGTTTCAAGAATCTGATTTTCAATTATTAGAAAGCGACCGTGCAATGTTCGATTGGGCTTCTAAACAAACATACATCGCTCTTGGTAATATGATGACTGCAGCTGCTCAGATTGGTATCGATTCTTGTCCGATCGAGGGCTTCCATCAAGAAAAAGTTACTACGATTTTAAAAGAAGAAGGCATTATTTCAGATGATACATTTGGCATCTCTGTTCTCGCTGCTTTTGGTTATCGCGTGGAAGAACCAAAACATAATAAAACTCGTCAAACAATGGATAAAGTTGTGAAATGGATTAAATAGATAAACGCCTTCCCTATTCATAATAAGATTAAGGGGCTGTCCAAAAAGTCAGGTGTGTAGAGATAATAAAGTTATTTAACTTTAACCTTATAAACAATCAAAACACCGTCCAAGTAATTCGGACGGTGTTTTGATTGTTTAATTTTCAAAGATCTGTACCCATTTTATTCATAATTAGTAATAATAAAGTCGTTTAAAAATCAGACTATGTATAACTACGTACCCGTTAATTACATAAATTTTTTTCAAGTATTATTTTATGCAATCCTTTATTATCAGTATAAATATCCATAACATCAAATCCATTTTTGATATTTAGAATCAACATGCTACGCCATCTATTCATTGTTTTTGTTTGCACAATTTTATAACCATGTTCCTTTAAATATTGATGTTGCTGTTCCATTAACTCTGAAGCAATACCATGATTTCTATAATTAGTATCCACTCCACCTAACCAACTATAAAATTTATTTTTATCAAATTCGTATCCAATCTTAAATCCAACAACTTTTTTACCGTCTAATGCGATGTTAAATAATAATTTGGGTTTATCTTTCATTTTGATAATCAAGTTGTCGTTACTACCAAATATTTTGTTGTGAAGATTTAATATACTATCCATTAAATTAGCATCAGGAATGGTGTCAAAAATAAAGTATTTTAAGTCCAAATATATTTCTCCTTTCGAGTAATAATTGCCAAAGTAATATTACCACTTCTTATATTACTAACTTGCCCGTTAGCAAAACAAGAGAATTTAAACAGCTTTATTATGTTTTAAAGGACTTTATTGTAAATGAAGCAACTTTATTACCTTTGCACATCAGGGTAACTGACTTCTTGAAGCCCCTTTTCATTTCTAAAAATACGCTTGTTCACAGATGAAAATTCCGCCATTTCTTATACTCTATATACATCAATAAAAAAACAACATACCCCCTCTTTTTAGGTGAGAGAGAGCATCTATTCATGCATAGAAGCGGTCAGTCAAGGCCTTTTTCTGCCACATGCGAAGCAAAAACAGAAAGGGCAAACGAGTGGAGATTACTCTTTATTCTGCATAGCAAGGATTTAGATGCCGAAAAGTTAAAATGGATTTATATATAGAAAATATCTCTTGCATTTTCATCATATTTACATTCAAAATAAGGGATAGACTGCTTTGAAAAGAAAGGTGATTGCTGTGACAAATCGTACGGCATTATCAAATGATTTAAAGGAATTACTTGCATCTGTTGAATATAAAATGCAGATCAATAAAGGAAGTTACATTTTCCAAGAAGGAATGGAGGCAAAAGAACTCTATATCGTTCGCTCTGGGAAAGTACAAATTAGTAAAATTAGCGCTGCTGGACAGGAGTTAACACTTCGCATTTGTTCAAAGGACGATATTATCGGAGAATTAACATTATTTACGGACAATGCAAAGTACTTATTAAATGCAAAATGCCTAGAAGAGGTTGAGGTTGGCGTAATTAGACGGGATGCTTTAGAAAAAGCATTGCTGCAAAAACCTGCTCTTGCATTTGAATTTATGAAATGGATTAGTGAACATCTGCGCAGAATGCAAACAAAATTCCGTGATTTAGTATTACATGGAAAAAAAGGTGCCCTTTATTCTACATTGATTCGCATGACAAATAGCTATGGCGTCTTAAAAGAAAATGGCATCCTTATCGATCTGCCTTTAACAAACCAAGAACTTGCCAATTTCTGCGCAACTTCACGTGAAAGCGTAAACCGTATGTTAAATGATTTAAAAAAACAAGGGACGATTTCTATTCATAAAGGAAAGATCACAGTTCATGACTTACAATTTTTAAAATGTGAAATTTCTTGTGAAGACTGCCCTTCCTCTATTTGTAGTATTGAGTAGCCTCTCTATTTGAGATGCTGCTCTTTTTCTTTTTCTTTCTCCTTTATCCTACATGAAAAACACATTTTGTAATGTGAAAAAGACCACACTTTTGCCAAAAAAATATTGTGAATCTAATTTTTGACAATCTATTGAACTGTGATAGATATCACATCTCTATTTATTCCGTCCTCTTATAGTGAGAGTAAGAAAAAGAGACGCAATAAAGGAGTGAACAGTATGAAAAAGAAACCTTCAGCACTAATGAAACGTTTAAAATATTTTTCTCCAATAGATCGCTATAACGATAACCATACACAAGAAACATATGAAGATCGTGAATGGGAAAACGTATATCGAAAAAGATGGCAACACGATAAAGTAATCCGTTCTACACACGGCGTTAACTGTACTGGCTCTTGCAGTTGGAATATTTATGTAAAAGATGGAATCGTCACTTGGGAAGGACAAGAATTAAACTATCCATCTACCGGCCCGGATATGCCTGACTTTGAACCACGAGGATGTCCGCGCGGAGCAAGTTTTTCTTGGTACATTTATAGTCCGCTTCGCGTGAAATATCCATACGTACGCGGCGTCCTGTGGAATATGTGGAAAGAAGAACTTCAAAATCATAAATCGCCATTAGACGCTTGGAAAAGCATCGTAGAAAACCCTGAAAAGGCACGCACATATAAAAGTGCGCGCGGTAAAGGCGGATTCATTCGTGCTAGCTGGGATGAAGTATTACAGCTTGTCGCTGCTTCCTTACTATATACAGTAATCAAATATGGCCCTGACCGAAATGTTGGTTTCTCTCCAATTCCGGCCATGTCAATGTTAAGTCATGCCGCTGGTAGCCGCTTTATGCAGCTTATGGGTGGACCTATGCTTAGCTTCTATGATTGGTATGCTGATTTACCACCAGCTTCCCCGCAAATTTGGGGTGATCAAACAGATGTGCCTGAAAGCAGTGATTGGTACAACTCTGGTTACATTATGACATGGGGTTCAAACGTACCAATGACGCGAACACCAGATGCTCACTTCTTAGCCGAGGTCCGCTATAAGGGAACGAAAGTTGTTTCAGTAAGTCCTGACTTTGCTGAATCTACAAAGTTTGCTGATGATTGGCTTAGCGTTAAGCAAGGTACCGACGGAGCACTTGCAATGGCAATGGGACACGTTATTTTACAAGAGTTTTACGTAGACAAACAAGTGGAATACTTCACAAATTATGCGAAGCAATATACCGATTTCCCGTTCTTTGTCACGTTAAAACAACAAGGAGATCAATTCGTTGCAGATCGTTTCTTAAACGCGAATGATATCGGACGTGAAACAAAACTTGGTGAATGGAAACCTGTTCTTTGGAATGATGACACAAACGATTTCGCTACCCCACATGGCACGATGGGCTCACGCTGGGATAACGAAAAGAAATGGAACTTACGCTTAGAAGATGAACAAACTGGTGAAAAAATTGACCCACGTCTTTCACTACTTGGTATGGAAGATGCAGTTGGAACTGTACAAATTCCATACTTCTCTGATGACGGAAACAAAGTATTAGAGCGTACAATTCCAGTGAAAAAAATTACAACGCAAGACGGCGACACTTTCGTTACAACTGTATACGACTTAACGTTAGCAAACTATGGCGTGAACCGAGGTCTTGGCGGGCAAGAACCAAAAGACTTCAATGATGATGTTCCATTTACACCAGCATGGCAAGAAAAAATAACAGGTGTAAAACGAGAATTGATTATTCAAATTGCTCGTGAATTCGCCCAAAATGCTGTTGATACAAATGGTCGTTCGATGATTATTGTCGGCGCTGGTATTAACCATTGGTTTAACTCAGATACGATTTACCGTGCTGTTCTAAACCTTGTTCTTCTCGTTGGTGCACAAGGTGTAAATGGCGGCGGCTGGGCGCATTATGTAGGTCAAGAAAAGTTACGTCCAGCAGAAGGTTGGCAAACCATCGCAATGGCAAAAGACTGGCAAGGTCCACCAAAACTGCAAAACGGTACATCTTTCTTCTATTTCGTTACAGATCAATGGCGCTATGAAGATACACCAGTCGGTCACCTAGCATCTCCAGTTGTTGGTAACTCAAGATATCAACATCACGGTGATTATAATGTGTTGGCTGCTCGCCTTGGTTGGTTACCTTCTTATCCAACGTTCGAAAAGAATGGCATTGAATTATATAAAGAAGCAGTCGCTGCTGGCGCAACAACGGGGGAAGAAATCGGAAAATATGTTGCACAAAAATTAAAAGAAAAAGAGCTTAAGTTCGCAATTGAAGACCCTGATAACAAAAATAACTTCCCGCGCAATTTATTTGTATGGCGCGCGAATTTAATCTCAAGTTCTGGTAAAGGACACGAATATTTCTTAAAACATTTACTCGGTACAACAAACGGATTATTGAACGATGATAGCGATTCATTACGACCAGAGGAAATAAAATGGCATGAAGAAGCACCTGAAGGAAAACTAGATTTACTTATCAACTTAGATTTCCGTATGGCCGGAACAGCTCTTTATTCTGATATCGTCCTTCCAGCTTCAACTTGGTACGAAAAACACGACTTAAGTAGTACAGATATGCATCCGTTTGTACATCCATTTAATCCAGCCATCGGTTCACCATGGGAAGCACGCTCTGACTGGGATATTTTCTGTTCCCTTTCTAAAGCAGTCTCTGATTTAGCAACAGAACTTGATCTTGAGCCAATGAAAGAAGTTGTGGCAACACCGCTTCTTCACGATACACCGCAAGAATTAGCACAGCCGCTCGGTCAGATTAAAGATTGGAGCAAAGGCGATTGTGAACCGATCCCTGGAAAAACAATGCCACAAATTCATGTTGTAGAGCGGGATTATAAAACGATTTACGACAAAATGACTGCACTTGGGCCAAATGCCGGAAAACAACCAATTGGTACGAAAGGAATTTCCTGGTCAGCAGAAAAAGAATATGAACAATTAAAGAGTCGATTAGGCGTTGTTCGTACTGATTCTATCGCAAAAGGATGCCCTGACATTACAGAGGCAATCAATGCTGCTGAAGCAGTGTTAACTCTTTCTTCTACAACAAACGGTCATATGGCTGTGAAAGCATGGGAAGCTCTTGAGAAACAAACAGATTTAAAATTGCGTGATTTAGCGGAAGAACGCGAAGAAGAATGCTTTACATTCGAGCAGATTACAGCGCAGCCAAAAACGGTAATTACTTCTCCTGCCTTTACGGGTTCTGAAAAAGGCGGACGCCGTTACTCACCATTTACAACAAATGTTGAGCGTCTCATCCCTTGGAGAACGATAACTGGACGACAATCGTTCTATTTAGATCACGATATGATGAAAGAATTTGGTGAAACAATGGCAACATTTAAGCCAATTCTGCAGCATAAACCGTTCCGTAAATCACGTCCTGAAGTAGAAGGAAAAGAAATTACGCTGAACTATTTAACACCGCATAATAAATGGTCGATTCATAGTATGTACTTCGACTCCTTACCAATGTTAACACTGTTCCGCGGTGGTCCAACTGTTTGGATGAACAAAGATGACGCTGCTGAAGCTGGCGTAGCTGATAACGATTGGATCGAATGTTTCAACCGTAACGGTGTTGTTGTAGCACGCGCTGTTGTAACGCACCGTATACCAAGAGGAATGGCCTTTATGCACCACGCACAGGATCGTCATATTAACGTGCCTGGTACAAATTTAACAAGTAACCGCGGCGGAACACATAATAGTCCGACTCGTATTCATGTCAAACCAACACATATGATTGGAGGATACGGTCAATTAAGCTACGGTTTTAACTACTACGGTCCAACTGGAAATCAACGTGACTTAAATGTCGTGATCCGCAAACTGAAGGAGGTAGATTGGCTTGAAGATTAAAGCGCAAGTCGGAATGGTAATGAACTTAGATAAATGCATTGGCTGCCACACTTGTAGCGTAACATGCAAAAACACCTGGACGAATCGTCCAGGTGCTGAATATATGTATTTCAACAACGTGGAAACAAAACCTGGTATTGGTTATCCAAAACAGTGGGAAGATCAAGAAAAATACAAAGGCGGCTGGGAATTAAAGAACGGTGAAATCCAGCTAAAATCCGGATCCAAAATGAAACGTCTCATGAACATTTTTCATAATCCTGATCAACCTACAATTGATGATTACTTTGAACCTTGGAATTATGATTATGAAACATTAACAAACAGCCCGCAGCGAAAGCATCAGCCTGTCGCTCGCCCAAAATCAGCAATTACAGGAGAGTTTATCGACAAAATCGAGTGGGGACCAAACTGGGAAGATGATTTAGCAGGCGGACATATAACAGGCTTACAAGATCCGAACGTTAAGAAAATGGAAGAAGATATTAAAACAGATTTTGAAAACGTCTTTATGATGTATCTACCTCGCATTTGCGAACATTGTATGAACCCATCTTGCGTCTCTTCTTGTCCATCTGGCGCTATGTATAAACGTGAAGAAGATGGGATTGTTCTTGTCGATCAAAACGCATGCCGCGCTTGGCGATTCTGTGTATCTTCTTGTCCTTATAAAAAAGTGTATTTCAACTGGCAAACAAATAAAGCAGAAAAATGCACAATGTGCTTTCCACGTATTGAAGCTGGCATGCCAACGATTTGTTCTGAAACATGCGTAGGGCGCATTCGCTATATCGGCGTTATGTTATATGACGCTGACAAAGTAAAAGAAGCTGCTTCCGTTCAAGATGAAAAAGATTTATATGAATCTCAGCTTACTGTCTTCTTAGATCCAAACGATCCAGAAGTAGCAGCAGAAGCAAAAAAACAAGGTATTCCGGAAGAGTGGATTAAAGCAGCTCAAGAGTCACCTATTTATAAAATGATTATCGATTGGAAAATCGCTCTGCCTCTTCACCCTGAGTACCGGACAATGCCAATGGTTTGGTATATCCCGCCGCTTAGTCCAATTATGAATATGGTAGAAGGAAAAGGGAGTAACTGGAAAACAGAAGAGATCTTCCCTGCTATCGATAATATGCGAATTCCGATTCAATATTTGGCTAACTTACTCACTGCGGGAGATGAATCTCACATTCGTCTTACATTGAAAAAAATGGCTGTTATGCGAACTCATATGAGAGCATTACAAATTAATAAAGAACCAGATGAAACTATATTAAAAAACTTAGGCTTAACGAAAGAAGATGTAGAAGATATGTATCGCCTTCTTGCGATTGCAAAATATAAAGACCGCTTTGTCATTCCTACGTCGCACCGTGAACAAGTCGCAGATTTATATAGTGAACAAGGAAGCTGCGGCCTTTCCTTCGCCGGTGGTCCAGGTTCTTGCACGACACTCTCTTAAACTAAGGAGGTAACAACTATGAAACAACGTTTACAAACTGCTTTTTCTTGTGCTTCCTTCCTTCTCTCCTATCCTGAAACAGGATGGAGAGAAGCTTTATCCGAACTGCAAGAAACAATCGATACCATTACGCATGAAGAAATTCACACGCTGCTTACAACTTTTATTAAACAAGCGCAAGAAAAAACAGACGATCAACTCATCGACTCTTACGTATACACATTCGACTTCGGAAAAAAGACAAATATGTACCTTACTTATATGAACACAGGTGAACAAAGAGAGCGCGGAATTGAATTACTAGAATTAAAACAACACTATCAAAAGGCGGGATTTGCAGTAACAGACAAGGAGCTTCCTGATTACTTACCACTTCTACTCGAATTTCTAGCAAATGCCAATGAAGAAGATAGTGAGCCAATTATGAGTAAATACACACAAAATATACAAGCTTTGCATGGACAGCTAAAAGAAGCAAATTGTATGTATGAACCAATTGTCGCTTCCATCCTACTTGCTATCGATGCATGGGGATTACAAACGGATTAGAAAGGAGTGTTGTAAACATGATGGATCAATTTTTATGGGTGTTGTTCCCCTATATCATTTTCGCAATCTTCATTGGTGGGCACATTTTCAGATACAACTATGATCAATTTGGATGGACATCAAAGTCTAGTGAACTGTTAGAAAAGAAAATGCTCCGAGCCGGGAGTTTGCTCTTTCATTTCGGGATTATGTTTGTCATAGGCGGACATGTTATGGGTATTTTAATCCCAGAATCTGTATATAGCTCACTCGGTATTTCGGAACATACCTATCATATAATGGCCATTGGCTTCGGGCTTCCAGCGGGGATTGCTTCTATCCTTGGATTACTCATTTTAATGTACCGCCGCTTTACAGTAAAACGTATTATTGCAACAAGTACGAAGGGAGATTATGTAGCTCTCATTCTACTATTCATTGTCATGTTAGCCGGACTTTCTTCTACCTTTTTAAATATTGATTCAAAAGGCTTTGATTATCGTACAACAATTGGCCCATGGTTCCGCAGCCTCTTCATTTTCCAGCCGAAAGTGGAATATATGGCGGACGTACCTCTTTGGTTTAAAATTCATATCATTGCAGCGATGGGACTTTTTGCAACGTGGCCATTTACACGACTTGTACATGTTTTTAGCGCCCCTGTAAAATACTTACACCGCAGCTATGTTATTTACCGAAAACGCATGCCAGTGCAAATAAAAAAATAATCCTTCAGGGGATTATTTTTTTATTTATACATACCAAAATACATTTACACACCAGGAACTGAATCCGTACTCATTGTATTCGGCACAGGCTGTTGAATATTAGACGTATTTCCACTTAAAGAAGCATTTATATTTGTTCCTGTTTGTGTTCCTATTTGTGTTCCTGCTTGTGTTGTTCCCCTCGTATACGTCGTTGTGACTGTATCCCCTGGCTGTAAGCAAAGATTCGTGGCTGTTCCAATTACCGTTACAACATCAATGCAAGTCGATCCAACTGCCCCACTATATGTTTTAGATGCAACAAATGAGGTGTCTCTCAAATTATCTCCCGTAAATAGATTTCCGTAATTATTTACAATTACAAATTCTTTAATATTGGCAGGCATACGTACTCAACCTTTCCTTTATCGACCTAATGCTACCTCACCCGTTTCTGCTGGCGGAATGAATTCTGGTGTTCTAGGTGTAACCGGTGGCTGACGTTGTCCATTTAAAAAATGAGCTATACTCGATCCACCAGATCCAGCAAATGTTTTTTGTACAGCTACAGGTGAAACATCGTAATAATCGCCAACATTCACCGCGCCTGTATTATTTATAATTTTTATCTTACGAATTCGCGCACTCAATTCACCTACCTCCTTTTGTACACTGTATGCACAAAAAAAAAACTTGAAACAGACACGTTTCAAGTTTTTAAACAAATTATTTGATTTCCCCTGCATACTGTAGCATACCGCCGACCATATTCACTGTTTTAAATCCTTGTTCATTTAAATAGTGGCATACATTTTCACTGCGCATTCCTGATCGACAAATAAAAATATATTCATTTTCCTTATCAAAGAAATCCACTTTATTTGGGATATCTCCCATTTTAATATGTACAGCTTCTGGAATTTTCCCTTGTGCCACTTCCTCATCTTCACGTACATCTACTAAAAATAACGTTTCTCCATTTTCTAAACGTTCTTGCACTTCTTCTGTTGTAATTGTTTTTACTTCTGTCATATGTCTTTCCTCCTTGTATACATTGAAACTCTAAGTAGTACATTTCTTCTTTACTCACCAATTTTAGCATGCAGACGAAGGAACGCAAAGAATTGAAAAGCTTTCCTTCGTCCCATTCTTTCTCAACCTTGCTGCAAATCTCTCTTCTTTACAAATCATGCTTTCACATTGTATCCTCAATATACTTGTTTGACGAAAGGAGTCGATTGAAATAACACTTTTACTTTTCTTGATAAGCCTTATTTTTGTTATTCTCGCAATCATTACGCTTAGCATGAAGAAAAATTACAAGAAGCTATCTTTTCAAGAAATATCATTCCTATTTCTATTGCTCGGTATAGCTTTCTTCGGAGTATGCATTTCCACATATATTTTCCGTTTAAAAGTTGTATAAAGAAAGGTGCTTGTTGCTGACTTCGCACCTTTTATACAAAACTAGATATCTTCCGATTCAAAAACTTATACACTTTCTTTTCAAATAAATGAACGTCTAGCACTCCAGCCATATGCCCATTTATACTTTCAATTTCATAAACTTCTGCATATTTCCCTTGCGTTTGCAGTATATCTACCATCTTATAGTTATAGCGCGGTGGTTGCAGTAAATCTTGTTTACATGGAATCATTAGTACATTAGCCTCTATTTGCGAAAGAGCCTCATCTAAAGAAGAAAAACCATGTGCAATATCATGTAATAACGTCGCTTTTGCCATATACATCCATGAATTTGCATCCACAAAAGCAATGTTTTGCATTGTCAATTCATTTATATTTTTCTCAAATGATGTCAGTGTAGAAAATTCTTTATAAGGTGCTATTTCTGCATGATTACGCGGAAATGTCCTTTCATAATAATGCGCATCAAAAGCACCCATAAACATCATTTTCCTAGCTAAATACAGCCCCTGCGTTGGTTGCTGATCACCATAGTTTCCATTATTCCAATTTGGATCCAGCTGAATCGAATCAATCGCATTTTGCAATACATTCACCGATGTTATAATCGGATTTTCCGGATTCGTAATCACTCCAATCATCCGCTCCACCATATGTGGATAATGAACAGCCCATTGCTGTGCAATCATCCCACCAGCTGACGGTCCCATTACGGCATGCAGCCTTTCAATTCCCATATCTTTCACTAACTCATATTGTACACGTGCCACATCTAAAAATGTAAATACAGGAAAATCCATTCCATATTCAAAACCTATTATTGGGTTTACTGATTTTGGTCCTGTTGTAATTACGTAAGGATTTTTCACTTGTACATTGCAAAGGTTATCGGTACATATGACAAAATATTGATTTGTATCAATTGCTTTCCCTGGTCCAATTAGCCCATCCCACCAACCTGGTACAGGATCTTCCTCTGTATATGTTCCCGCCGCATGACTTGTTGCACTAAAATAATGACAAACTAAAATTGCATTTGATTTCTCTCTATTTAATCTCCCATATGTTTCATATCCAATTTGGACAGGTATCTTCCTGCCGTTTTCAAAGGTGAATTCTTTCAATTGGAACCTTTCTTTTTTTACATCTTGCACAAGCTTCTCCTCCTCACTATAGTTTTAAAAAATTACCCACTAAAGAGGTTTTTTCCCTAGAAAATCATTCTCCTGCTTCTTTTCTGAAATAAGTGCATAATATACAAAATCGTCCACAAAATAACATTATCTTACATCACCAAAGAGGGAATACATATGATTTGGAAATGGTTACGAAAGAAAAAAAAATCAAAAGAACAAACTGCTAATGTAAAGGCAAAACAAAAAAACAAACTAGAAGATAAAACGAAAGATATGAAACAACCTAAGAATAAACACGAGCCAAAGAAAGATAAGCAACTATCTGTTCAGGATGAAAAACAAGCAGCACAAACCAATGGCAAACAACAACAGTCTGCTTACACTGCGAAACATGAAGCACAAACACAAGACAAACAACAACAATCTGCTTACACTGCGAAACATGAGGCGCAAACACAAGACAAGCAACAGCAATCTGCTTACGCTACGAAACATGAGGCGCAAACACAAGACAAGCAACAACAGTCTACTTACACTACGAAACAAGAGAGGCCGACACAAGACAAGCGACAACAATCTGAGAAAAATACTAGTGGTAACAGCATTTATGACTTTAGTAAACCAGAACAAGAACATGTTCATTCTCTGCAAGATTTACTAGAAAAGCTAAAAGCATCTAGTGATTTTGTGAGTTACCATACGTCAGATGATGAAACGATGCCCTATTGGATTTCCTATTATCGTCCGTCACTTGATGGAGAGAAATTACAGAAGTATTTAATGCCCGCACTATTAGAGCGAACCTGTTCCTCACTTGAAGAATTGAAGGAACATATTCCAATGAGCGGCGTTACCATCACAAATGACCTGCAAAAAATTGAGGATATGGTTCTAAAAGGACACGCCATTGTCCAGCTACATAATCAAGATCAAAAGTGTATATTAGCAAATATTGCTATAGATAATTACCGGGCTCCAACTGTTCCGCTAAACGAATCTACAGTCATTGGTCCTCAAGAGGGATTTGTAGAAGATATTGATACCAATATTAACCTAGTACGTAAACGCCTTCCGGTGTTAGCGTTACAAACAAAGGAAGTTATCATTGGAAAATTCTCTAAAACAAAAGTTGTCATGATGTATTTAGAGAATCTGGCTGAAAAAGAAAATGTTGATTATTTAGAAGAATCGCTTCGTACAATTGAATATGATCAAATTAACGACAGCTCTTATATTCAAGAATTGATGGGAGAAAAATCAATCTTCCCATTATTTATTAATACAGAACGTACAGACCGAGTAACAACCGCATTAATTGATGGGAAAATCGCTATTTTTGTGGATGGTTCACCAAACATCTTACTCACTCCTGTTTCATACTTTGATTTTTTCGTTTCACCAGAGGATTACAACGTATCTTGGCTTTACGCTACGTTTTCAAGATTTTTACGACTTATCGCTGTTCTGTTCTCTATCTGTGCAACACCACTATACGTTGCCGTTTTAAGTTATCATTACGAATTAATTCCAAGCGATCTACTAGAAACATTAATTTTATCAAGGGCACAAGTTCCTTTTCCTCCTTTAATAGAAGCTATCTTTCTAGAACTTGCTATTGATTTGCTTAGAGAGGCCGGGGCCAGACTGCCAATGAAGGTAGGACAAACACTTGGTATTGTAGGTGGTATCGTAATTGGACAAGCATCTGTTCAAGCAGGACTAACAAGTAATATTTTATTAATCATTGTCGCTTTATCCGCATTGGCTTCCTTTATCACGCCGATTTATAAGATGGGGAATGCAGTTCGCTTACTGCGCTTTCCATTCCTTTTATTTGCAGAATTAGGTGGTCTATTAGGAATTTCGTTAGGCTTTACCCTTTTATTTACTCATCTATTCAGACTTTCTTCTTTACGGAAACCATTTGCACTCTTTTATCCAGCAAGGCTACAAGCATTAAAAGATTCTTGGATTAGATTGCCGTTATCTATGATTGATACAAGAGATATTCAAGCACGGCCACAACATGTAAAAAAATCAGCAAAAGGAATCTCAACAAAACATACATCGGATTTTGATGACTAAGAAGAGGGGTGCGTCTATGAGTAAAATTAAAACAGAATATCAAATTTCCCCCATATTCGTCTTCTTCTTAATTCATAGTGCACAATTTGGTGCTGGGGTTCTTGGATTCGCCCGTATCATTGCCAAAGCTGCAGGATACGATGCCTGGATCGGTGTTCTTATTACAGGAATTTTCATCCAAATTCTCATATGGATGATGTATTTCTTATTAAAAGATAGCGAAGGTAACTTAATCGATTTGCACAGGAAAACCTTTGGCAAATGGCTTGGAAATGGAATTAGCGTGATCTTTATAGCTTATTTTTTCTTATTAAGTGTTACCGTTGTTCGAACATACGTTGAAATTATTCAAGTATGGATGTTTCCCACTGCTTCTACTTGGGTGTTAACATTCTTTCTATGTTTAGTAGGCTATTACATCATTTCATCAGGATTCCGTGTCATTACCGGTATTTGTGTCATCTCTATCACTGGAACATTAGGGTATATTTTCCTCAGCCTATTCATCCTAAAATACGCTCATTGGGACAATTTGCTACCTATTTTTTCTCATTCATTTAACGACATTTTAAAAGCAGCTAAATTATCCGTCTACAGTATGACTGGTTTTGAGATTTTTCTTATGATTTATCCATTTGTGAAAGAACCTAGAAAATCTCATAAATTCGCACAATACGGTGCATTATTTTCTACCTTTTTATATTTATTTAGTACAATTTTAGCCTTTGCGTTCTTTAGTGAAAAACAGTTATCAAAAACCATTTGGTCTCAGCTTTCTATGACCCAAGTCATTAAACTTCCATTTATAGAACGGTTAGAATATATTGCAATTTCTGGCTATGCTCTTGTTATTCTTACAAGTGCTATTCTTCCTTTATGGGCAGCTACTAGAGGAACTCACGAAGTCTTTCATGTAAAACAAAGAAAGATTTTGATTACTTTTATGTTCATTACAATTATCATTTCACACTTGTTAACAAATAGGCATGATATTAATGACTTTATTAGCTATATATCTAAAACTAGCTTTTGGCTTATGTATATATACATCCCAATCTTATTTCTTATTGTGTGGGTGAAAAGAAAATGGAAAAAATCAAAAGAAAACTAACGCTCCTTTCTTGTATTTGTCTACTCAGTCTGACTGGCTGCTTACCAAAAAATATTGTCGATGATGTTCAGCTTATTCAAGGAACTGTTTTTGATATAGAAAAAGATAATAAAATAAAAGTGACTTTTGTTTGTCCCGTTCAGAAAAAAGGAAATAAAGTAGAAGTCTTTGAAGGAACAGGGAATGCATCAAAACAAGTAAAAGCTAATACTTCTTTACAGTCTTCTCGCCCGTTTGCAAGCGGACAAATGCGCGTTGCTTTATTCACGACAAAACTTGCTAAAAAGGGATTATCTACTACCTTTGATACGCTGATTCGTGATGTGAATATTGGAAACTCATTGTATATAGGATTATTAGAAGGAAAGGGACTCGATCTGCTAAAAGGAAAGTATTCAACAGCTTCTAATGTGGCTATTTATATAAAAAAAATGTTAGAACATAATATGAAAACCGGCCCTTTACCTACAGACAACTTACATTTAGATGCATTTCGCTATTACCGTACAGGCCAAGATTCTTATTTGCCTATCCTTAAAAAAAGTAAAGATAAGATTAAAATTACTGGTATTGGCCTTTTAAAAAAAGATAAGTATGTTGGAAAAATTGATTACAAAGATATGTTTGTTTTTAAAGGGTTACTAGAAAAACATCGGCTAGACTCACAAGAGTTCAAAGTCGATTCTGGATATACAATTATTAACAATATCCATTCCGCTCCTACTTACCATTTAGATATAAAGAAGGGTAAGCCCTCTTTTTTGATTACAGTAAAACTAGATGCACGCATTCAAGAAATTTCAAAACAAATTAATTTAGAAAACAAAAAAAACACGAAGAAAACCGCGAAATCCGTTGAAAAGCAGTTGGATGCTACGGCTGCAAAACTCATTAAACAATTTAAGTCTTTAGATGTTGATCCTCTTGGACTTGGAGCGAAATTTAGACAAAACTATCGCCCATTCAAATTAAAAGAATGGAAAAAAATGTACAAAGATGTACCTATTACCGTTAAATATAAAGTAGATATTACAAATTCAGGGGTCATTGAATGAAGTGAAAGCAAACATATACATCATCCACAAAATGTAAGATAAAGATTGAACTCCTCTCTCAAGCGTGATACAACGGAGAGAGGAGTTTTTTATTACGTCACCTACCCACCACTTAAACGCTAACACGTTTTGAAGTGGGGGCTTTTAAATAGAAAAAAAGATATTTACGGGGGAGCTTATGTCTACAAAATTAGTAAAGCCTATGTTAAATGGGATTTTATTTCTCGGCGTCTTTTTATTTGCTCATACATACTTAAAAAATGTTTCTTTCACCCGCTATTTACTTATTGTCATACCAACGCTGCTTGTTGGAATGTTTGGTATTGATCTCGCTTTATCATTTTTAATAAAGAAAGAGGAGTAGCGAATGAGCATCTTACATCATATACAATGTTCTTTTTATTAAACAATCTCCTTATGTTACAATGAAACTCGTCACAAAGTAAGAAAGGATGAAACAACATGACTAACGAAAAAGGTTTAGATAAAGGATATGAACTCGTTGCAAAAATGCACGAGGTATTCGGGCACCCTGTTACAGATGTACCAACAAAATTAACGGAAGAGCGCGCAAAAATCCGTGCGAGCTTTATGCAAGAAGAACTGGAAGAATTTTTAGAAGCAACGACTGTGGAAGACCAATATGATGCGTTGATTGATCTTATTTATTTTGCATTTGGAACGTTTGCGGAAATGGGAGTACGTCCAGATAAAGGTTTTGAAATTGTAAACAATGCCAATATGGCAAAACTATTCCCTGATGGAAAACCACGCTTCCGTGAAGGAGACGGCAAAATTCTAAAACCAGAAGGCTGGCAAGCACCAGAACCACAACTTCGAGCTGAAATTGAGCGTCAACGTCAAGAAGCCTTAGCTAAAGCGGAAAAATAATATGACAGCAGCTGCTAGGAGTATTCCAGCAGCTTTTATTTGTACGTCTCATTTTTTCGAAGCGTCGGTATATGATGAAAAAGGAGCTATCTTTCTATATAGATAGCTCCTTTTCCTTATTTTTTCTTCGGTTCTGTCGGTTGACTTTGTTTAGCGAAATTAGATGAATCATTGAAATTCGGTTGTTTTTTACCAGCATTATTACTTCTGCCTTTTCCCATATGTAACACCTCCTTACTCTTACTATTCCCAAATAAAAAATCCCCTTGCGTGCAAGAGAATTTTTTAATATGTTTTTGATTTCATTAATACCCCATATGTCCTGCTCCTGTTGAAGTTCCCATTCCACTATACCAAGTTTGTTGTCCTTGATACTGATGTTGTTGCCCGTGTTGATGTTGATGACCATGATGATGTTGATGGCCATGGTGATGCTGGTGACCATGATGACCGTGGTGTCCGTGTTGATGTGTTTGATATAGAACAGCCTGCGGGTGAATTTGATGGTGTCCATGATGATGTACTTGTTGTTGGCCATGATGATGTCCGTGGTGGTGCTGTTGACCATGGTGATGTGCATGATGTACATGGTGCGGCTGTTGACCATGGTGATGTGCATGATGTACATGGTGTGGCTGTTGACCATAGTGATGCGCATGATGTACATGGTGTGGCTGCTGACCATGGTGATGCGCATGATGTACATGGTGTGGCTGCTGACCATGAACAGCAGGTGCCCCCACTCCGCCTGCTACAACGCCAACTCCTGGTACAGGGAATCCTGTAGGCACTCCTCCCGGTACTCCTGCCTGCATTCCTGTTGGCACACCTGCTACAGATGTAGGGACTGGTGCTCCTCCAGTAAACGAAGGCATTCCCGCTTGCGCTCCTGCTACAGATGTCGGCATTCCTCCTGCTGCCCCTCCAACAAGCGAAGGCATTCCCATTTGTGCCCCTGCTACAGATATAGGCATTCCTCCTGCTCCTCCTCCAGCAAGCGAAGGCATTCCCATTTGTGCTCCTGCTACGGATGTCGGCATTCCTCCTGCTGCCCCTCCCATCCATGTTGGGATCCCGCCGCCATATCCTCCCATCATCATTTGTGCATAGCCGCCTTCCCCACCACCTATCATAAAGCCATGCGGCGCATTATTATCCATCCCTTTCATTTCTTTCACCTCTTCCTCACAATTTAGCCTACCTTTTTTATCATATTTCACATAGAAGAATAGGTGTTTGTCTATGCTTGAATTCCGCTCTTTTTTCAGTTGTCTCTAAAAAAAGAGCAGCCCTCTTCTCGTAAGGACTGCTCTTTCTTATTAATTTGCAACGATATTAACAAGTTTACCAGGAACAACAATTACTTTACGAACTGTTTTCCCTTCAATTTGCTCTTTAACTGCCTCGATAGCAAGTTGTTCCATTTCTTCTTTTGATGCATCTTTTTTCATTTTCAGTTTCGCACGAACTTTACCCATAACTTGAACAACGATTTCAACTTCATCTTCTACAAGTTTAGACTCATCGAATGTTGGCCAACTTGCATATGTGATTGTTTCATTGTAACCAAGCTTGCTCCAAAGTTCTTCCGCAACGTGCGGTGCAACTGGTGCGATCATTTTCACAAAGCCTTCTACATATTCTTTCGGAAGTGTTTCTGCTTTATATGCATCGTTGATGAACATCATCATTTGCGAAATTGCAGTGTTAAAGCGAAGCTCTGCATAGTCTTCTGTAACTTTCTTCACTGTTTGGTGATATGCTTTTTCAAGCTCTTTATTAGGTGCATCTGTGATTTTCTCACTTAGTTCACCGTTATCTTGAACGAATAGGCGCCATACACGGTCTAAGAAACGACGAGCTCCATCAAGACCATTTTCAGACCAAGCGATTGAAGCATCTAATGGTCCCATGAACATTTCGTAAAGACGAAGTGTATCTGCACCATGGCTTGCTACGATATCATCAGGATTTACAACGTTACCTTTTGATTTACTCATTTTCTCGTTGTTTTCACCTAGGATCATACCTTGGTTAAATAATTGTTGGAATGGCTCTTTCGTTGGAACCACACCGATATCATATAATACTTTATGCCAGAAACGAGCATATAGTAAGTGAAGTACAGCGTGTTCTGCACCGCCGATATAAATATCAACTGGAAGCCATTGTTTTACTTTTTCAGGATCTACAAGTGCTTCGCTGTTGTTTGGATCGATGTAGCGTAGGTAGTACCAGCAGCTACCTGCCCATTGCGGCATTGTATTTGTTTCACGACGACCTTTTTTACCAGTCTCAGGATCGACAACATTTATCCACTCTTCAATATTTGCAAGTGGTGATTCACCTGTACCAGATGGACGAATGTTTTCTGTTTTTGGAAGAACTAATGGTAATTCTTCTTCTTTCACAGCTGTCATTGTGCCATCTTCCCAATGGATAACTGGAATTGGCTCACCCCAGTAACGTTGACGGCTGAATAACCAGTCACGAAGACGGTATGTTACTTTTTGATTTCCTGCACTTGTTACTTCAAGCCATTCAATCATTTTTACAATTGCTTCTTCTTTATTTAGACCATCTAGGAATGCTGAATTTACGTGTGCGCCATCACCTGTATGTGCTTCTTTTGTGATGTCTCCGCCTTTTACAACTTCTTTCATTGGAAGGTCAAATGTTTTTGCAAATTCGTAATCGCGCTCATCATGAGCTGGAACTGCCATTACAGCACCTGTTCCGTAAGTAGCAAGTACATAGTCAGCGATCCAGATTGGTAACTTCTCACCGTTTACTGGGTTAACTGCATAAGCACCAGTGAATACGCCTGTTTTTTCTTTTGCAAGTTCTGTACGCTCTAAATCACTTTTCGCTTTTACAGAATCAATGTACGCTTCCACTGCTTCTTTTTGATCCGCAGTTGTAATTTCTGCAACAAGTGTATGCTCTGGAGCAAGTACGCAGTAAGTTGCACCAAATAGTGTATCAGGACGCGTTGTAAAGATTGTAAATTTCTTATCTGTACTGTCGATGTTGAAGTGTACTTCTGCACCTTCAGAGCGACCGATCCAGTTGCGCTGCATATCTTTTAAGCTTTCTGGCCAATCAAGCTCATCTAGATCTTCAAGTAGGCGATCTGCATATGCAGTGATTTTTAGCATCCATTGTTTCATCGGACGACGCTCAACAGGATGTCCACCGCGCTCACTCACGCCATCGATTACTTCTTCGTTCGCAAGTACTGTACCAAGTGCTGGGCACCAGTTTACAGGAATTTCATCTACGTAAGCTAATCCTTTTTCAAATAGCTGTAAGAAGATCCATTGTGTCCATTTGTAGTAGTTTGGATCTGTTGTATTTACTTCACGGTCCCAATCATAAGAGAAGCCTAATGCTTTAATTTGATTACGGAACGTGTTAATGTTTTTCTCTGTAAATTCAGCTGGGCTATTTCCAGTATCAAGTGCATATTGCTCTGCTGGAAGACCGAATGCATCCCATCCCATTGGATGAAGAACATTATATCCTTGCATACGTTTCATACGAGATAAAATATCCGTTGCTGTATATCCTTCTGGATGTCCTACGTGTAGCCCAGCCCCTGATGGATATGGGAACATATCTAGTGCATAAAATTTTGGTTTTTCTGTCTCATCTGGCGTACGGAATGTTTTATTCTCTTCCCAATACGCTTGCCACTTCTTCTCAATTTCTTGATGATTAAAGCTCATGAGATACCCTCCATTCAAATTGTATTTATTTTCACCGCCTAAAATACAAAAAACCTCTCATCCCTAGAAAGGGACGAGAGGTTATAGATTCCCGCGGTACCACCCTAAATTAATGTAATAAAGGATGTTCAAAACGTCCGGTAAAGATCGCTACCCGATTTCTTTATCCTCCTTTTTGAACAAGCACTAATATACATTCGCTTAGATCCGTAACGTGGATAAACGGCAATTGCTACTTCATTTCACAACCGCAACTCAAAGGCGAGTTCATAACGAAACGTGGATTGACTTGCACCAACCGTCAACTCTCTAAACCAGCTTCTATTACTACTACTCCTTCTCACTGTTATTATACATATGAGTTATTTAAAATATATTCTAAAACATGTTACATGTTCCGTCAAACTAAACTGCAATTTTTTCTTCAATTGTTTCTTCAACTTTGACTTGTTTATCATACATACTTGTTGCGATAAGCGCTACTACAAGCATTACCATGATTGCAATAAACAATACTTCCATATTGTATAAGTCAACAATCGCTCCGCCGACAACTGGCCCAAACATTTTCCCAACAGTCGCCGCACTATTTACAATCCCTTGATAAAAACCGAGCTTATCCTTTGGCGCAAGAATGTTCGCAATCGTCGGAACTGCTGGCCATACGAATAATTCACCAATTGTTAATGTCACCATCGCAACAAGGAACATTGTAAATTGCTGCGCTTGGCTTAATACGATAAATGACACTGCAAAAATACCGATTCCAATCATAATTTGTTGTTTTAAAGAACGCTTCATCGCACGAATAATCATACTTATTAATGGCTGCGCACAAACAATCATCGCCCCGTTTATCGTCCATAATAAACTATAGTGACGAAGGCTAATATTTAACTCTTGCATATACGTTGCAATCGCACCTTGCCATTGTACATATGTAACCCAGCATAAAGCATATGCTACACATACGATAAGAAGTGCCTTGAATCCCGGTGTAAGTGACCAACCTTTTTTCGTTTTTTCTTTTACTTCTACACGCTTATCTTCTTTATCTTCCATACCACGGAATCCAATAAAAGCAATTAAAAAGAAAACAAAGTATAAAATAAAGTTCGCTAAGAAAATATAATCAAATCGATAAGAAGCAACTAGACCACCGCATGCCGTCCCAACAGCAATCCCGACGTTTTGCCCAACATACATCGCATTAAATGCTCTTCGGCCACCTTCTGGCCAAACCGTTCCGACCATCGCATACATCGATGGAAATACCATTCCAGAACCAAATCCAATTAACGCAAGCCAAATAACATAAACTGGCCAGCCATGGAAGAATACAAGACCAAAAATCGATAATAGCGTAATGACAATGCCAACTAAAATTGATTTATATCCGCCCCACTTATCAAATAAAACACCACCGAGTAAATTTCCGATTACACCAGTAAGTGAGTTAATCATCAATACCATTCCGGCCACAGATAATGATTTTCCTAAGTGATCATGTAGATAAATTGTATTAAAAGGCCATAAAAAAGAAGCACCCGTGACATTAATAATCATCCCAGCTACTAATAGCCATACTTTTCTTGGCATAGTTTCCCCCTCCTATTCTGTTGTTTTTCGTTCTATCTATAACAGTAAAATTGTAGTCGTTTTTAAATAGGAAGGCAACTGATTAATAGTTGGTGAAATTCAGATAATGAATTGAAATCGTGTTCATATGAATTCTCCATGTATATGTATATAAGTAAAAAAACGACATAAAACCTCTTTCTTTTTTATGGGAGGGCGAGAGCATCCGGCCGCGCATAGAAACGGTCAGGGCCTTTTTCTGCCACATGCAAGGTTTAAAACAAAAGGAGCGCAAGTGCAGGTCATAATGTATTCTGCATAGCAGCGACTTATAAAGAAAAATGAAGCCGACTGTTTAGGCCCATTGACTAAGGTTCTTAGACATGAGGGCTTAGGAGGCAGAGCTAGACAAAGATATCGAAACATTAAATCGAATTTATATAATATCAATATACAAAAGGACAAACATAAAAAAAATAATTGCCGAAGGATTTTCACCTCAAAATACCATTTTATGGAATTTAACTATAAATATAATGTATTATAGAATAAATTAAAGATAATGTAATGATATATACATAATTATATTTAGGAGAAAACTTATGAAAAAAGCTCGTTTTTATTTTATTTTTGCTTTCATCTTACTTGCTCTTTCTTGTATTCCGATGTTTCATATACTAAGAGAGTTATGGATTGTCACAAAAATAGAAAACACTTATGAGATACACAAAGCCTATATAAATAAAGATGGATTTGAAAGTTCATTAGATATTCAAGAATTAAATGTGAATGGTATCAACCTTAAAATAAAAGAAGAAAAAACAAATAAACTAGCACCACGCACTTTTTTTGACGTAGAAGACAACGTTCCTCCTGGTGAAATCGTTAAGATTCATCTTTTTATAAATAATAAAGAGATTTCTACTCCTGATGAGATATGGCTCTCCAATCGTCAAAAAGGTGGCAAGTATTTTTCATGGTTAGATATATTAACCGTAAAAAACAAACGAACTGATGAACAGCAAGTTTATTTTGTGCAGAGATTAACAGATGATAATGCTCCTATGGAAAAAAGAAAATGGAAAATTATTCGTATCAATCAAGATGGTACTTCTTTCGAAGAACGCTTCACTTATAACGAAAGAAGCAATCATAATCTTGGTGTAAAACTTATTAATTTCTCGCATACAGTTTTAATGTCAATGGGGCATCATTCAGACATAATGCAAGGATTTCCAAGCATGTTCTTTCCTCTACTTTATCCAATATTCACATGTTTATTAGGCGTTATGTTGCTAATCATAGCTATTGTATTACGAAAAAACAAACAAAAAACTCATAATTAAAGCTCCTTCTCTACAATTGAAGGAGCTTTAACTATAATATGTGCGTCTTCCGTCAGTATTTTTTCATCCCCTTATAAATCACGTGATTTAAATGTACGAATCGCTATAAAAATAGCTGCTAACACATATAAAACAGCATAAACAATCATCATGTTACTCGGTGTCGAAACACTCCCGAACACGCCTTGTGAGGCTATTGATAAAGGATTATCTGATGAATCAAATAAATAGATTGTCATTTTACGATACATCGTATCAATTGGGAATAAAAGGCTTGCGATTATGCCCATGTTTACAAGTGCTGTTTTTTGTGCCAATGTACCGATTTGTTCAACAAATCCGCCAATAAATCCAGTTCCGTACAAAATAATTAACACAATGCCAGCATTTAATGTCGCCATACGCGTGCTTAGTAATATCGCGATGCTAATTAAAATAACGGGCTGTAACAAGAAAAGAGCCAATGCTTTTATAATCTGCGTCGCCGTGAAATCTAAATGAAACGTACTCCCTCCCATTGTTTGATGAATGAGCACGATACTTATAAATAGAAAGGCTGCGTACGCAATTAGTAAGCAACATAAGCCGATCCATTTTCCCATTAAAAAGGAAAAGCGTGAAATCGGTCTCGTTAGCCACGTATCAATTTGATGACTTTCAATTTCATTTGCAATACTGCCAACACTACTTAAAATAGCTAGCAACGCAGTAATAAATGAAGAAAAGTATAAACCCACTCCAAGCAGCTGTGTAGAAATAAAACTTTTGTTCATGAAATCTTGTGCTGCCGAAATACCACTAGATTCTCCTGGAAGGATTTCACTAACGGCATAATGGATGGCCACTCCATAAAATATTAAAAAGGCAAATGTCATACATAACGTAATGGTAAAAATACGCTTTAACAAAATTTCTTTAAATGATAACTTGGCGATTGTCCACATGCTGCGTCCCCTCTTTCTTATTTACCCAGTACATAAACACATCTTCCAAATGCGGGTGAACCGGATTTAACTGATACACAGGAATATGTAGTGATACAAATGCTTCTAACAATCTAGGAATATCATCTTCTTGTTGTAGCGTGATAATCCACCGTTTACGATTTTGCTGTTCTTCTATCTTCCTTACGTTTTTAATAAACGAAGGCAGTTGTTTAAAAAATAATTCGCTCTTTTCGCCAAGTGTTACTTCAACTTCTGTTTGAATCATCATTAATGAGCGCCAATCTCCTTGTACAATTAACTCTCCCTTATTAATAATCGCAACGTGATCACATACATGTTCAATTTCATTTAATAGATGGCTGTTTAAAAATACTGTCTTCCCTTGTTCACGAAGCTCTTCCATTAGATGACGCACTTCTTTTCGTCCAATTGGATCAAGTGCTGATGTTGGCTCATCTAAAAAAATCAATTCTGGATCAGAAAGCAGGGCACAAGCAAGTCCAATACGCTGCTGCATTCCTTTTGAATAACCGCGAATTTTTTCTTTTTCCCTTCCCTTTAGGCCAACTTTTTCAATAACTTCACTCATTTTTGCTTTCCGCTCCCGAAAAGGAAGATCGCATAATTTCGCATGCGTTTCAAGTAACTGCCAACCAGTCAGCCAATCAGGATAGCGAAACAGTTCAGGTAAATAGCCAATACGCCGTTTTGATTCTATTGTCCCAATCGGCTGTCCTAGCATTTGCGCCGTTCCAGAATCCGGATGAATCAATCCAAGCATCGTTCGCACAAACGTACTTTTTCCTGCACCGTTAGGACCTATAAATCCGAATACAGTACCGCGCGGCACATCTAATGAAATGCTTTTGATACCGCCTTTTCCGTTATATTGTTTTGTTAAGTTCTTTGTTTGTATAATCCAGTCTTCGTTCATGTTTTACCCCCGCCCCATATAGGAACAGAGCCGCCCCTTTTCACGGAGCCGCTCTTGTTCAATCATTATTTTAATTCATTTGCAAGTTTAATAAGATCACTTGCATCCATATCTTTTCCTTGCTCTTTATGTTGCTCAATCATGTGCATTTTCCCGTCTTTCTCCCAAATTAGCACGTTTTCATAATCTGTATTATATAAAACGGCCTTTACTCCTTGAACCTTTGTCTTCGATACTTTTGCACCTTTTGCTACATAAGGAATCGGCAATGTATGTGTCCAATCTTGAATACCTGCAAGTTGTGTTTTCACATTCGCCGGAATAATCGGAAGCTCTAAAACTGTTTTTTGTAATTTCGTAACATCTACACCTTCTGGAACAGAAATTTTTGGTGCATCAATCACATTATAAGAAAAAGCACTTGATGTTCGATTGCCCTCAACTTCTATTTGTGTACGTACTGATTCCGGAACTGTGATCGAAAACTGTTTGCCATTCAAAGCACTCTCAAACTGAGTATTGCTTTGTAGTTGCTTCAACAATTTATTTGCTTTTTCTGTATCAAGTTCAAATTGCATAATAAATGACGGGTTCACATCCACATTCGTTACACGGTATCCATTTGGCACTTTTGGAACAGCATATCCAGCTTCTCTTGCTTGCTGTTCCGACTGAAAATGAGCATCTTTTTTGCTTCCATTATCTTTGATTTCTATTTTCCCAATTCCTTTAATGGATTTTTCTCCTTCTTCCATATTAGAGATCCATCCTTCAATTTCACGTAAGTCCGAATCTGTAAGTTGAACTAACTGCACATCCTTTACTCGAAAAATCGATAACAAGTTGCTTGCTCCTGCCCTTACTTCTGGAACTGTTAAAGACACACACACAACTGCCGCTGCTACCGCTGCAGTAATCCAACGTTTAGATGATTTCTTCATATTATGCCATCTTCCCTTCTTTTTACTTTCTTCACTGTTTGTTTCTTCCGTTTTATGATTTTGTATATTTTGTTCAAAGGTTTTCCAAGCTTTATCAACGTCGATATCCATCTCTTGACTAAAGTTTGCAAATTCGTCATCCAATATCACTTGTTCCCATTGATTAAGTTTGCTTACTTCTTCTAACATCTTTTGGCATGCTTTACATTGATCAAGATGTTGAATATATTGCTTTCTTTCATCGCGGTTTAATTCTCCATCTAAGTACGCCTGAATAAATCCAATATCTTGGCATTTCATTTGTTACCCCTCCTTCATCCCTCTATACATTTTCCGGAATTTTGCTTTTGCTCGTGCCAGCAGTGTTCCAACCGAGGATACTTCAATATGAACAGCATCCGCGATTTCTTTATATTGAAATCCTGAAAACTTCATTAATAGGAGAGTACGTTCACGCTCATCCATTTCTTTTAATGTACTTTGTACGTGAGTAATCTCTTCTTTTTGAATACATTGTTCTTCCGATGACGGACTGCCAATTAAATGTTTATAATTTGCTTCTTTTTCGATTCTTGCTTGATGCCTTTTTTCAGATCGCAAATAGTTATATGCTGCATAAATGGATGCTTTTGCCAGCCATGCCGATACACTTTCAATCTGTTTCCATTCTGTATGATATAATTGCAAAAATACTTCCTGCGCTAAATCTTCAGCAATTGCTTGATCTCGCACAATCCTCATAATTTGTCTAACCACGTGAGCATAATATTGTTTAAATACATCTTGAAACTGTATATTTGAAACTGAATCTTGTTCATATATATTTAACAATGAAGCTTTCACCTCCACTCGTTTCTTCCTCCTTATTAGCTACTGTCACTATAAAGAAACCACAAATTTGCGATTTGTGACAAAAAGATAAAAAATATTTTCTTGTATGGAAACCAATTTTATTCCCTTGTCCTCTAAGAGATTTCCCCTTGAAGTACGTCCAAAGCACAAATCTATAAATAAAAAATCCTCTTTTTTAGTTTAGCAAGGGCATCTGGCCAGATATAGAATCTATCCATGAAATGGTATAAACTACATGTAACCATCTTTAAGGAAAAGCAAATGAATGCTAAAAAATACCGAGCACCCTCTGCTCGGTATTTTCTAACTCTTAGTCTTCTTTCGGAAGAACAATTCCTTTATACAATTGAACTGTAATGAAGTAGTAAATTGCGTAAATGACTACGAAAATCAAGATTGGAAGCCATACACGGAAATACGGATCGATTAAAATAAACGAGAAGATGTTCATACCAACTAATACATGGGCAATCCCCACAATTGCTGGGAATAAGAATACTAAGAATAATTCTTTATAGATAGACTTGGTTAATAATTCACGGCGAACACCGATTTTACGAAGCATTTGGTAACGCGTAATATCGCTTGATGCACCAGATAGAATTTTAAACATTAAACAACTTGCCATCATTGCTAAGAAAGCAATTCCTAGGAAGAAGCCCATAAATACTGTTCCACTAGCGATGCCGTAAAATCCAGTATAAAATTGGTTCTTGCTTTGCAAGGAACTTTCTTTTACATTTTCATATTTAGCTAGTTGCAACTCGTCAATTTTTTCCCACTCTTTTTTATATGATAAGAATTTATCTACTTTTCCAAGGAATGCAACGCCCTCTTTACCTTGCAAACCATCATACATTTTTTGGTCTACAATTTTGATTGTTTGATTAGGGGATACATAAAATGGATGAATCGTTTTTAATGCCTGACCCCACTCCTCTGGAATCACATTATCAGATTTTTCTTGACCAGAACTCGAAATCGCACCTACTGGTAATTCTTCAGAAGCTCGTTTCACTTTACCAATATCTTTCATACCTTTAACATTTTTTAAATCTTGTACTAAAGGACGATTTTTCTCTAAATCTTCTTTTAAATAATACGCATATTTATCGTCTGTTTTGTAGCGATATTCACTTTTTTCTTTAAATGTAATACCATCTAAAATTTTCTTCTCTTCGGCTGTTGGATTATGAATCGCAACATCATAAATTGCGAAGCCATCGACAGTAAGCATAACGTTATTTTTGAACGCCATACCGCCTGAAATTGCACCTGCTCCAAGCGCCACTAACATCGCTACTGTCGCTAGTACTTTTGTTAAGCTATTGATGCGGAAATTTAATTGTGCAAATGTAAAAGCATTAAGTCCTTTTTCAGTACGCTTTTTATTACTCTTTAGCTTTTTAATAATAAGCGGAAGGAATGTTCCAAATAACATGTAAGTTCCGGACGTTACAGTGATTAATGCAATAATAATCCCCATTTGCTGTAGCTTATCCATGTAAATCATAGAAGCATAGCCAATTGCTAACAGAATAATTCCAACGAATGCAGCTATAACAGTCTTTACTCCTGCTTTAGAAACACGGTCCGTTTTAGAGTCTGCATGAACCAGCTGTAGAACCGTAATACGTGATAACTTGATACTATTCATAATTGCTGATAAAACAAATAGTACTAAGAAGAAAATACATGTAACAAGCATAGATGGAACATAAAATGCATGATAGCCACCTGCAGTAAATTCAAGCTGCTGCATAAGTAGTTTACCAATTCCTTGCGCGAGCCCTACACCGACTGCAATACCAACTACAAGAGATGCTGCTCCTAATACAATTGTTTCAATAAACATAAGCATTGTCACCTTATGCTTTTTGGCTCCTAACATCATATACATACCAAATTCTTTTTGACGAAGTGATAGTAAGAAAGAATTAGCATATAAAATATAGAAGAATGTAATGATAGCTAATAGTATGGCACCAGCATGGAAGACGAATTGAATACTGCTGATTACAGAATTCGCTTCAATAAACGCTTTATTTAATGCTAACGTTTGGAACATGTAAAAGATCGAAATGGACATTACAAGACCAACAAGTAAGACAATGTAATCTTTCAGCTTACTTTTTAGTCCTGACATAGAAAGCTTAAATAACATTCTTGAACCTCCTTTCTTATGCTTTTTGTGTGCCTAAGTCTGCAAGCACATCTAAAATTTCTTTATAGAACGCTTCGCGCGTACCACCGCGGTGAATTTCTTTGTATAACTCGCCGTCTTGAATGAATAAAATACGCTGACAGTAACTTGCGCTATATGGATCGTGGGTAACCATCATGATCGATACACCTTGTTCTTCATTTAAGTTTGTCATTGCATCTAAAAGACTCGCTGCATTTTTAGAATCAAGCGCTCCTGTTGGCTCGTCTCCTAAAATGATCGCTGGCTCATGTACAAGCGCACGCGCTGCTGCTGAACGCTGTTTTTGTCCACCAGATACTTCAGATGGGTACTTTTGAAGTATTTCTGAAATTCCTAACATTTCAGCTACCTTTTCTACTTTCGGTCCAATCTTACGTGATGGAACACCTTGCAGAGAAAGTGGCAGAGCAATATTTTCATAGATTGATAAGTTTTCTAATAAGTTAAAGTCTTGGAATATGAATCCTAACTTTTGTGAACGGAAATCAGAAAGCTCACCTTGCTTCATTTTTGTAATATCTGTACCTGCAATTTCAACGACTCCGCCCGTTGCTTTATCCAATGTTGAAATTACATTTAATAACGTTGTTTTTCCTGAACCAGATGGCCCCATGATTCCAACAAATTCACCCTCTTGAATGGAAAACGATACACCTTTTAAGGCGTGTGACTGGCTTTCACCTTTCTTACCATATACTTTTTGAACGTCTTTAACATCTACAACTGGTCTGCTCATATATACCCTCCTGCGTTTGTTTTTTCTTTTTCCATTTTGCGCCTTTTCATGATTATCTGCCATTGTTTTACATGACATTTATCTTACATTTTTGTAAGATAAATAAAACGGCGTCATATGTTACATGTAAACACGTAGCATATGACGCCGTTTGTTATTTTAAGATATCTCCATAATATTAAAGAAGAGGTAGAAACTAAAAGCGAAAATAAAATAAGAGGGGCTTTGCATCTGTCCTTTTGCTTCTTATCCCCGAATCTGCCCATTCCCGCGAATCACATATTTCGTGGAAGTCAATGCAGACAGCCCCATTGGTCCCCGTACGTGCAGCTTTTGCGTGCTGATGCCGATTTCTGCGCCGAAGCCAAATTCAAAGCCGTCAGTAAAGCGGGTCGAAGCATTATGGTAAAGCGCCGCGGCATCAACGGACATGAAAAACTTGCTGACGTTTTCCTCGTTCTCTGTAATGATTGCTTCGGAATGCATAGAGCCATAAGCATTGATGTGTCGAATCGCTTCTTCAACAGATGAAACGATTCTGACTGCTAGCGTAAGAGACAAAAACTCTGTTTCCCAGTCTTCTTCTGAAGCGGGTACAAGAGAAGAATCAATTGCTAATACTTTCTTATCCCCACGCAGCTCCACTCCTCTTTCCTTCAAGAAAGAAAACAGCTCGGTACCGAATCGCTGCGCCCAATTCTCATGAAGTATAATCGTTTCAATAGCATTGCATACAGACGGACGCTGTGTTTTGGCGTTTACGATAATATCGAATGCCATCTGTTTATCCGCTGTTTCATCAATGAAAATGTGACAATTTCCCGCACCTGTTTCCAATACAGGAACAGATGCTTCTCTCACTACAGTATCTATCAACTGCTTGCCACCTCTTGGAATAAGAACATCCAAGTACTCGTTCAATGTAAACAGCTGCTTTGCGCTGTCTCGTGACGTGTCTTCAATGAGCTGTACACTCTCTGGAGGTAAGCTCGTTTGTTTGAGCGCCCGGTGAATGACAGCGACGATGGCTTTGTTGGAATAAATGGCGGAAGAACTACCACGCAAGATCACTGCGTTGCCTGTTTTCAAGCAAATTGTAGCCGCATCCACCGTCACATTCGGACGCGCCTCGTAAATCATCCCCACAACACCGAGCGGCACGCGCATCTCCCGAATAGACAATCCATTCTGCCGTTCCCATGCAGCTACACATTCTCCGACAGGATCGCGCAAATCAATCAGCTGCCGGATGCCCTCTGTCATATCAATGATGCGCTGTTCGTTCAGCATGAGGCGGTCGAGGAGAGAGGCAGGCATTCCTTTCGCTTTACCTTGTTCGATATCCCGTTTGTTCTCCTCCAAAATGTAGGCTGTCTCTTCTATCAATTGCTCAGCGACAGCCTCCAGTGCCTTGTTTTTTTCATTAGTCGATTTGGTCACAAGCTCTCCCGCAATCTTTTTCGCTTTTTGTCCCTTTGCCAACACTTCATTCATTTTCGTTTCCCCCTTTTAAAGATTAACAAGTATAAAATTTGAGACGTGTCCAACTCCGCCAACTAGGCACTACCATCCAGGACTCTCCTCCATAGATGTTAGCTGAGTCAATCGGACGCTTGGAGTGAGAAAAGACAAACAGCACCTTTTGGGACATAGGCCCCTATGCTCTTCACTTGAACGAGCCTCTTGATTTTCTTAAAATGAAACCCAATTATCCCTATGAATGACCTCATAGCTATGCCTTTCGCCTCGCGCTTGAATATCGTGGCTCTGCATACCTTTCAGCTCCCGCAATTCCTCTGCGCTATATCTGCACTGCCCTTTCCCTATCACGCGTCCTTGCTGTGTGATAACCTCCACGACTTCGCCGGCTTGAAAGCTCCCAAACACACCGGTAACACCGGCAGGAAGAAGACTTTTCCCATGCTGAATGATGGCAGCGGCTGCTCCGGCATCCACTTCGATTTGCCCGCTGACAAGCGAATGTAGCGCAATCCATTGTTTGTTCATCTTGATCACTTTTTGAGGCGTATTGCCAATATATGTTCCATCACCTTTACCCTTCAAAACATCTAAAAACTTCTCCCGTCCACGTCCTGTTCCGATGAATACACTCACACCGAGAGATAGTGCCGTCTTTGCCGCATCGATTTTCGATTTCATGCCGCCGGTACCAAGTTTTGAGCCAGCATCTCCAGCAAGAGCAGCAATTTCTTCCGTAACGGCAGGGAGAAAGTAATATTTTTTCGCGTCCGGATTTTTCTGGGGATTCCGGTCATACAAACCGTTCACATCCGTAAAAATCATGAGCATATTTGCCGAGACAAGCCCGCTTACTAAAGCTGACAGCATGTCATTATCACCAAACGTCAGCTCCTCCAAAGAAATAGAATCGTTTTCATTGATTATAGGAAGAGCGGAGCGGCTGAGTAGCTCCGCTAAAGTGGCGTAGGCATTGCTGTATTGTTCTTTTCTGGAAAAATCACTTCTTGTCAGCAGAAGCTGCGCGGTAACAATGCCATATTTGCGGAATTCCTCCGTATACGCCTGCATCAACAGACTTTGCCCGACAGCGGCAGCAGCCTGCTTCCCTTTAATTGTCACGGGGCGGCTGGGATACCCGAGAGCGGAAAAACCTGCGGCGATGGCCCCAGATGTAATCAGCACAATTTCATGTCCTTCTTGCTTCAGTCGCGCCAAGGCGGCAACGTGATCTGAAAGCTGTTCGCCAGAGATGCCTCCATGATTCGCTGCCAAGGAACTGCTTCCGATTTTTACGACAATTCGCTGTTTTTTCACTTTTATACCCCCTAGTCTAAAATAAAAGTTTTTTTATAAATTGTGCTGCTTCTTTTTTTTTAATGGAAACCAAATATTCTTCTACTACGTGCAATTTGCAACAAAAAACACCTCACCAATGATGCCAATCCCGCAATAAAGAGCCAAATAAAAAAGACTGTTTCATCCTTAAAAAGGACGAAACAGTCTTTGTTCCGCGGTACCACCTTCATTGATATAAATCTATATCCGCTTGTCGCCTGTAACGCAGGCATACGCCTAAACTTTCGTTTAAGACTCAGGGATAGGTTCGATAATTTCTATACGAGGAATCTTTCAGCCTACGGATTCCACTCTCTTGCGCAAGAAGATATATGTACTAGTTCCCTTCAGCGATTTTCACTTTAATTTTTATATATTATGCGATATAATGCATTTTTATGTCAAGAGATGTTTTAGAGAATAAAGAAAGCGATAAGTTTAATTTCTGTTAAAAATGTACTTGTTTAGTGCAGAGTAAAAGTGACTTCTATATATATTTGGTATTGCAAAAAGTAACCTACTCTCTTAAAATGTTTTTTTATACTAATCTCGATATAGTTTATAATGTTTATTTCTTCTGTACGGGATATCCTTAATTTTTTTAGAATAATAATTTCAAACCAATAAAATTTATAATAAAAGGAGCAAGAGCGAGTTATTATGAACAAACAAATAGGATTCATCGGATGCGGAAACATGGGTATCGCTATGATAGGTGGAATGATTAACAAAAATATAGTTTCTTCAGATAAAATAATTTGTTCAGATTTAAATGTCATTAATTTAAAAAATGCTAGTGATAAATATGACATAACTACAACTACTGATAATAATGAAGTAGCTAACAATGCTGATATTTTAATTTTATCAATCAAACCAGACCTATACTCATCAGTAATTAACCAAATAAAAGAGCAGATAAAAAACGATGTAATAGTCGTAACTATTGCTGCTGGAAAAAGTATTAAGAGTACTGAGGATGCTTTCGGCAGAAAGTTAAAGGTTGTTAGAGTAATGCCTAATACACCTGCTCTTGTTGGAGAAGGAATGTCTGCATTATGTTCTAATGAAATGGTTACAGAAAAAGATCTAGAAGATATACTAAATATATTTAATAGCTTTGGCCAAACAGAGATAGTAAATGAAAAATTAATGGATGTTGTAACATCTGTAAGTGGTTCTTCTCCAGCATATGTATATATGTTTATAGAAGCCATGGCAGATGCTGCTGTACTAGATGGTATGCCAAGAACTCAAGCATATAAATTCGCAGCTCAAGCTGTATTAGGTTCTGCAAAAATGGTACTTGAAACAGGAATACATCCAGGCACACTTAAAGATATGGTTTGTTCTCCAGGTGGAACGACAATAGAAGCTGTAGCAACATTAGAGGAAAAAGGCTTAAGAACAGCTATCATTTCAGCTATGAAACGTTGTACTCAAAAATCTGTTGAAATATCCAGTTTATAAAAAACTATAATTATATAACAAATAAGAGAGTTACCATGATCTTCGCCTCTCTTCACCAGACTCGACTTCCCTTTGCCCTATTGCTAGGTTACTTTTAACGAGGCGGCAAGGTTTACTTTATGTTACGGTCTGCTGATTTGCTCGCACTTCTACCAGAAATTACTTTGTCACAGGGCTTCAACCTTAGGATTTCTTCACCAATTGCCTGTTAGCTACTAGGCGACTTGGTTGGACTTTCACCAGTAAGCAGTGTCCAGCTTAGCTGGGCACGCCAAAAAGTAAAGCCAGGTCTTACTGCGACCTGGCTTACTCTGATTGCTTCGATTTTTGTGGTTGTCCTTTTTTACGATTACGCTGTTTTGCTTGTACAACTGGGTCGAGTTCATTTGAAAATTCAGCGTTATGCCCATTTTGCGTTTTTTGCTCTGGATTATTTTGATTGGAACGCTTTGCCATTACATTCACTCCTTATTAGTGCGGTGTAATAATCATTTGATGCTGCAGTTGACGGACTGCCATACGAGCACGGTTTAGCTGCTCACGCTGTTCATCATTCGCATGTTGCTGCATAACTTGTAAATCATTATAGGCCTGTTCTAGTTTTAGCTGCGCATCAGAATATTCCATTGTATTGTAATGCTCTTGTCTCATGCCAAGATCTAATTGCTCTTTTGCATATTCGATTGCTTGCTCTGCTTGCATAATGTGTTCTTCAAGTGATTGACGCTCTGCCATAACAAATTCCTCCTTGCCGTTACTTCCCCTTTAGTGTGTCCCTTCCATATCGACCTTATGAGTATGTTATAATGGATTTTGTTTTTACTGTACGCTCTTAGATTTAGGAGGAATATAAGCATGAAGGTTCAAAATCCTTTTCCATATACAAATGACAACAAACGTTACCATACTTGGAACTATCATTTACGAAAAGAATTTGGTGAAAAAATCTTTAAAGTCTCATTAGATGCCGGCTTTGACTGCCCGAACCGTGACGGCACAGTCGCATATGGCGGTTGTACATTTTGCAGTGCTGCTGGTTCTGGCGACTTTGCCGGTGATCGCCGCGATGATGTTATAACGCAGTATCATGAAATGAAAGAAAAAATGCACTCGAAATGGAAAGACGGAAAGTGCATTGCTTATTTCCAAGCATACACAAATACGCACGCTCCAGTAGAAGTGTTAAAAGAAAAATTCGAACCGCTTTTAGCAGAAAAAGATGTTGTTGGTCTTTCTATTGCCACACGCCCAGACTGCTTGCCTGATGATGTGGTTGAATATTTAGCTGATTTAAATAAACGGACATATCTTTGGGTCGAACTCGGACTACAAACCGTTCATGAACGTACAGCGAATCTTATTAACCGTGCCCATGACTATCCATCATACGTGGAAGGTGTAAACAAACTTCGTAAGCACGGCATTAAAGTATGTTCCCATATTATTAACGGGCTTCCTCTTGAAGATTATGACATGATGATGGAAACAGCACGTGAAGTAGCAAAGCTTGATGTACAAGGAATTAAAATTCATTTGCTTCATTTATTAAAAGGAACACCAATGGTGAAGCAATATGAAAAAGGACAATTAGAATTTCTTTCCCTTGAAGATTACGTCAATCTCGTTGTCGACCAACTTGAAATCATTCCCGCAGAAATGATTGTGCACCGCATCACAGGTGACGGTCCACCTGAATTAATGATTGGTCCAATGTGGAGCTTAAATAAATGGGAAGTATTAAATGCCATCGATGCGGAATTCGTACGCCGCGGAAGTTGGCAAGGGAAATATGCAAACGAGGTGAAGCAAGTATGAAATTAGAACGGGTACTACCGTTTGCGCGCACACTTTTGCAAACAGCTGTTAAAGAAGGCGATTATGCCGTAGATGCAACGCTTGGCAATGGTCATGATACTTGTTTTTTAGCAGGGATTGTTGGAGAAAATGGGAAAATATTTGGATTTGATATTCAAAAAGAAGCCATTGAAAGTTCGACTACTCATCTAAAAGAAAAAGGATTAGAAGAACGAACCGTTTTAATTCATGATAGCCATGATACGCTATTATCCGTCTTGCCAGCAGAAGCAAAAGGTAAAGTAACGGGAGCAATTTTCAATCTAGGTTACCTTCCTGGCGGCGACAAGCATATCGTCACAAAACCAAACTCGACAATTGCTGCTATCGAGCAATTATTAGAAGTCATGGCACCAGAAGGAATCATCGTTCTTGTCATTTATCACGGGCATCCAGAAGGACAAGTAGAACGCGATGCTGTCTTACAATTCGCCGAGGAGCTTGATCAAAAACAAGCTCACGTACTGCGATACGGATTCATTAACCAGCAAAACAACCCACCATTTATTGTGGCAATTGAAAAGCGCTAAATATATCGGTGATTCGACAAGAAGCGTTTTAAGAAAAACGTGCACGTGCTGCACGTTTTTTTTATTGTTCCAAGAATAAAATATACCATATAATGGATATATAAAACCTATAAAAAAGGAGGCAATCATTTTGTTATTAGAACTAAAGGAAATACAGAAGGCCTATGGCAAACAACTGATACTAAAAGACATTCATTTATCTATTCCAAAAGGACAAGCGGTTGCCATTATCGGTGGCAATGGTACTGGAAAAAGTACTTTACTCAAAATGATTGCTGGATTTATTGCACCAACGACAGGCACAATCCACAAAGCATCAAATATGAAAATCGGATATGTACCCGAACATTTTCCAGAAGACATTCGTTTTACACTAGAAGATTATTTGTACCATCTCGGCCGTATTCATGGTTTATCGAAAGAGTATTTACAAAACAAAATTCCTTCGCTACTAGAAACTTTTCATTTACAACACGCCAATCATTCCGTTATAAGAAATTTTTCAAAAGGAATGAAACAAAAAACAGGTATTATGCAGGCGCTCCTTAGTGATGTTGATGTATTAATTTTAGATGAACCACTTTCTGGCCTTGATCCACAGTCCCAAAAAGAACTTGAACATATACTACTTACATTAAAAGAACAAGGTCTTACTATTCTCTTCACATGCCATGAAAAGCAACTATTAGAAAACTTTGCTGACCGAGTCGTGACATTAGCGAACCATACCATTACAGCGGATAAACCTTTAACATCTGATACAATCCCGAAAGAACATATCTATATAGAAGCAACGGTACCGCACACTTTTTCTATCCCAGAATTACAGAAACAATCTGGCTGCATACATGTTACATACACCGAAAGCAAAAACCTTATTCAATTACAAATTGAAAAGACATATACAAATGACATACTTCAATATTTATTACATCACAATGCATTCATTACACTATTACAACCTAAATTCCTAAACAGAAAGAAGGATGGCTATGATTGCACTCATTCGTTACAATTTTCTTGATTATACAAAGTCATATAAATATGTTCCGCCCATCGCGATGTATATCGTCAGTTTACTCTTTGTCTATTCCTACACACCAAATCCAATTGTTGCAACATATTTAGAAACAGCACTTGCGCTCTACTTACTTTCAGCTTGGATTACAATTACACTATTTCATACAGAAGACCCTGTTCAAGAACAAATGACCCTTTCTCATACAAAAAACATATGGACTCTATACCTCGGTAAGTATGTAACGGTACTTCTCATTTGCAGCATTCTATCCCTTATATCTGTTATATATCCAATTGCCTTTCATATGTTTAACGAAAAAATGACAGTTTCATTATTTATCACTGGTCTCCTTTCGCATTTTTCTTTATCCATACTCGGTATTTCAATCGCAACATTATTCACACGAAATATTATTAAAAAAGCAAGTACGGCTTGGCTTAGTCTTTCTTTTGTACTACTTATCACAATTGCTTCCATTCGTCTCAAAAAAGAAATGCCGGAACTATTATGGGTTTTCCCGCCTATCAATAGTTTTCTGATGCTTGGACAATATGAACATCATTTGCTTGTTCACGTGCTTTGGCTTACTGCATGGGCACTTATCTACTCGCTCTTGTTAATTACTCTATTCCTTTTTCTCGTTCGAAAAAAACGCTTCTAAAAAAGGAATATACGATAAAAATCAAGAACTTTAAATTTATATATCAGAATTCATTCACATAAGGAGAACTAACAATGATTGGAATATTAGCAGGGATGGGGCCAAAGTCAACAGGCCCATTCGTTGATACAGTAGTCGAGCAATGTCAAAACATATACGGTGCGAAACATGATATGGACTTTCCACATATGATGATTTATTCTTGTCCAACACCTTTTTACATGGATAGACCGATTGATCATCAAGCTATGGAAAAGGCTATTATAAGTGGTGCACAAAAACTTGAAAGTACAGGTGTCGATTTTATCGCTATGCCATGTAATACAGCGCACTTGTATTTTAATCAGTTACAAGATTCGGTTTCTGTTCCCATTTTAAATATGGTAGATGAAACAATAAAAGAAATACCAAATCATATAAAAAAAATAGCTCTCTTAGCAACCGATGCGACTGTTCAATCTGGCATATATCAAGATGGTATTTCAAAACGTGGTATGAACTATATCCATAAAGACAACTGGCAAAAGGATACCACTCAAATTATCTCGAAAATAAAAGTAGGAAACATAATGGAAGCAAGTGAATTATGGTGTACACTTTGCACAGAATTAGCTGAAGCAGTAGATGCCGTTATTATAGCTTGTACAGACTTGAATGTTGTATCAGGAGCAAATCCACATAACCTTTACTTTGTGGATTCATCTGTCTGCCTTGCTAAGGCTGTTGTCCATAGATACTTATCTATATATACATCAATTAAAAAACCAACATAAAAACCCCTCTTTTTAGATGGAAGAGAGCATCTGGCCATGTATAGAAGCGGTCAGTGCCTTTTTCTGCTATATGCGATGTAAAAACAGAAAGAGCAAACGAGTGTAAATTACGTTTTATTCTGCATAGCAGGGAATTTAGATGCCGAAAAATTAACATGGATTTATATAATCAAAAAAGATAGAAGGAGAATTTTATGAAAATCGAAAATATCCCTTTCGAAATGAGCTATACATTTAATGAAAAACTCCGTGAAAAGCCTGTATCCCTTGCTCAAATGAAGCAAGGGATTACATTTCTAAAATCCCTAAAAATAAAGGCGAACACATATTAGTCATGGAAAATATGCGTTCGCCTTTTTTCATTTTCTCACACCTAAGTCTCCTTTAGTAAAGAAAGACTCGATGTATTAGATAAATTTCATTGTATTTTCATGTTCTTCTCATATTGAGAAGATATAGTTTGAATTGTAGTTCAACAAAATTCTTGTTCTTGTGAACAATTCCCCATATATGAATAGCCATATAGCCAGGTGAACATATTTGGTTAGTAATATCACGCAAAAAAAGATAGTGCTGTTTATCTCAATACTTATCGTGTAGTTCCAAAGAGAAAATAAGGAGGGTTCATAAATGACATATAACGGACAGGATTATACTAAAGATAAACCATCCATTTCAAATGAAGTCGGGTCCGCCCCATCAAGAGCTCGGCAGATGTTGAACAAAGTTCCAGAAGTAACGATTTTCTTCTGGATTATTAAGATCATGGCAACAACGGTGGGCGAGACAGCGGCAGACTTTCTGAATTTCAATATGAAATGGGGCTTGGCTAACACGACTTTTTTCATGAGTGTTTTGCTTCTCATCACATTGTTCTTTCAATTTAGATCGAAGAAGTACGTGCCAAGTATATACTGGCTTGTTGTAGTGCTGATTAGTGTTGTCGGTACGTTGGTTACCGACAATCTCACGGACAACTTAGGGGTTGCTCTCGAGACAACTACCATCCTCTTCACCCTCGCGCTGTTGGCGACCTTTGCAGCATGGTACGCGAGTGAGAAGACATTGTCCATTCACTCCATCTATACAACCAAGCGAGAAGTGTTCTACTGGTTAACTATCCTGTTCACCTTTGCCTTGGGCACCGCAGCTGGTGATCTTATATCAGAAGGACTCCAATTAGGTTATTGGAAGTCAGCGCTCATGTTCGCTACAGTGATTGCGGTGGTAACCATCGCGTACTACCGTTTCAAGTTGAACCCAGTGCTTTCTTTCTGGATCGCCTACATTTTGACCCGTCCTTTTGGAGCTTCTCTTGGTGACTACCTGTCACAGCCTAGCAAAGAGGGTGGGCTTGGCCTAGGTACTACAGGAACAAGTATACTCTTCCTTATAACAATTTTTGCCCTGGTCATCTACCTGACTAAGTCGAGAAGAGACGAGGTCCCGAGTTCAGTCAATTAAAGAACGTGCTAATATCTAATAAAAAAAGACGTGCATATGCACGTCTTTCTCCATTCTAAAACTCACAATACACCATTCGATATTTTCTTTAAAACCTTATTTAATAGCTTTAAACAACAAGATAGAACAGTAATGATAATAATGATTGAAGCAACAAATTTCAATGGCTCAAACGGAATATAACTTACAAGCCAATTCCTACCGTAGTATATGAGAAGAACGGCAACGAAAAGTGCTACGGTATAAGAAATAATAACACTGAATAATTGTGTCATGGTTAATTTTTTATACGTCTCTTTTATCTCTTTTCTATGCTCCCATGACACATATATCAACGCTAATATAGAAAGAATCGAAAATATATTCCCCATACTCACAGTCAGCTTTTCCCCTCCTCTACGTTAACTGATTTTCTTCTGTTTATCGTTAGTCAAAAAGATAATATCGCCAATAATAATAGCTCCTATAATAGCCTGCGCTACATAATCCATTGTTGTTGGGCCACCAACTTTAGTCATCATTATGTATATTCCAGTAATGAATGAGATAGAAAGGCAAACCAATAATGTAATTTCTATATGTTCATATAGTTTTTGGAAGAAACGTTTCATTATTATCACTCCTTCACGTCTAATTTACCATAAAGTGAAACTTTAATCAGTGGGGGATTTTCTTCATCCCCCACTGATTATTAGCCCTCACCAATCGGGCTTTTACCAGCAGTTTATCTCCCACCTAACTTCTTTGCTTTCACCCAATTTTGAGGTGGGAGTATTACTGCTCGTTAATGCGGGATAAAATTCATATATTAGTTGACACTTACAGATATACGTAATATATTCTTTACATAAGTTAAAAATATATTACATAAGTAATTTATTTTATTCATCTGGAGGTGCGTATGGGTAGTAAAAAAGGAAAGTTAGAAAACAATTTATATGTATTGCGTGCTGAACGACGTTGGTCACAAAAGTATGTTGCGGAAATGCTCGGAGTTAGCAGGCAGACCATCCACTCTTTAGAAAGTAACAAATATAATCCATCACTTATGCTTGCTTTTCAAATTGCAAAACTATTCGAGGTCGAGATTACAGACATTTTTCAATACTTAGAGGAGGAATAATAATGCTAGGGAATACAATTTTCATCATCGCAACAATCATTTTTGTTATTGCAACTGGAATCTTTATAGGTTTTGTCTTTTCAGAAGGTAAAGACGAACGAGGACAACAAATTCTCGGAAAATCTTTCAATGTAGCTTTTATTTTCCTTCTCGTTGGTTTTGTCGTTCAAAGTCTTCTGTTTAGGTATGGAAATGTAGATTTAGAATTTATGAAAGTATATGTTACAGCGTGGATTGCTATTGTTATGGCTAGCAATACTATTACCATTGCTGTATTAAAAAGACGAGTATAATCCAAAACATTTAGACATAAAACAACCGGTTCCTTGTACGCTAAGGAACCGGTTCGTAGTTTAAAAAATTGGTTAATACGAATTACGCTTACTTATTCAACCGACAGAAATATTTTTATACTACCATCTTTAGAATAAAATTCAAAATCAGTTTTATATGCTCTTTTTATATCACTTTTCCAAATATCCACCCAAGCGTTAAACACACCTTTTGGATCAGTATGATCTACTTCTACAACATGGTAGTTACCTGCTGGAATGATGACACTACTTTCATCAATAAATTTCTCTTCCGTGCCAATATGCAAATCATAATCCCCTGTAAAATCACTTGCATAATTGTTATAAACACCATATATATCACCTTTTAAATTTAAACGAAGAAATTCTTCCCACAAATTCAATATGGCATCTGTACTTTGATTATTTGTTCTTATTTTCTTTCCGTAAATATGTTTTTCAGTAATTGCTTTATTCATCTATACTTCCCCCTACTATATAAATTCATTTTAATTTTTCGACATCTAAATCCCTGCTATGCAGAATACAAAGTAACCTACACTCGTTTGCTCTTTCTGTTTTTACTTCGCATGTGGCAAAAAAAAGGTCCTGACCGCTTCTATGCATGGCCAGATGCTCTCTCCCACCTAAAAAGAGGGATTTTATGTCGGTTTTTTAATTGATGTATATAATTAATATAGAAAGTATAGCATTCATAGTATGACAACAGTCTGTCAGCTTTTATAAATAAATTCAATTTCATTCTTATATGCATTTTCAAGCCATAGTGGCGCTAATATTTTTACATGCCTACCAAACATCAATAAAAATGGCAATAAGTTTTTATTGGTATCATAATGGAAGGTTACTTTTAAACTCCCGTCTTCAAGTGCCGTTATTTCATCCTCAGTAAAAAAATCGTATAATTTCCCAAGTTCACTTTTTGAAAACAACAATATAATCTTCTCTACTTTAACTGCCTTATTCGTTACGCATTCGCTTTTCCCCGTATAGGCTGTTCTAGTATTGTCATGTATTACTTCCATATCTCTGATCCTAGTCAATTTAAATACTCTCAAAGCTTTTCTGGATTCGCAAAAGGCTTCTAAATACCAGCTACCATTCATAAAATTTAATTTTAAAGGTTGAATCATTCGACTAGATCTATTCCCTGTTTGTGACACATAAGAAATACGGATTTTATTCCCTTCATCAATTATAGAAAGTACTTTTTTGATCTTTCGTTTTGTTTCTTCTTCTATCGTTTCTCGATGCAATGTAGATGATGATATTGTGATATTGGAATGATACTCCTCTTTATTTTCTTTCAACAGTTCTATTTTTTTTTGTAAAATTGATAATTGATTACTATCAAACAGTTCATTTTTTAATGTTAAACCTTCTAATAAAAACTTCTTTTCTTCTTCATTAAATGTAAATTTATCTAGTCGATAGTTATCAATTAAAGTAAAACCACCATTCTTTCCTAAATAAGAAATTACAGGAATACCAATTGATGATAAAGCATCTATATCTCGATAGATCGTTCTTTTACTTACTTCAAATGTATTGGCTAATTCTTCAGCAGAAACAATATCTTTCTTCAATAAATAGATAAGTATGGAAAACATTCTCTCTGTTTTCATGGCGTACCGGGCCTCCTATGGGGGATATGTGAACGATTAACAGATCGACTTTCAATGAGCCTTTTATCTTCCAAGATCGTTATTGCATACAAAAAGAACCGGATGTTGGCCAGTTCACTCCCATTTCCTTTCATTATTTTACAAAATACTTTTTTCTTCAACTCTAAGTAAACCAAACCTATATTTTCAACATATAAGTTGCTGCTATGCAGAACAAAACATGACCTGCTCTCGCATTCTCCCTTTGTTTTCACCCTTGCATGTGGCAGAAAAAGACCCTGACGCTTCTATGCATGGCCAGATGCTCTCTCCCACCCAAAAAGAGGGGTTTTGTTTTATGTCGGTTTTTAACTTATATTTATATAATAAAGAAGACCACTCCTAAAAAGAGCGGTCTCCTTTATCACTGCGCCATTTTCTTTCGGTATATCTTCCCGTTCCAATAGAAGAACCGTGAAGTAAAGCCGCCATATTTCACAATGCGCCGTGCCATATGTTGCATATTCTTTTTCTCTGATACTTTTTGATCTGACAAATAAATTCCTAGTAGCCCGCGGCTAATTAAACGATGAAACTTTGCATGAGGTAAGTCTCCAATACTTCTTTCTGCTTCTTTCACAAAATGCTTCATTCGCTCTAATATGGCCTGCTCATTCTCATAATAACTACAGAAATTTAAATCCCCGCCAATGCGATCTTCTTCTTGATCGATGAAATAATCAAGTAAAATATGAAGACCTTGGACGTAAGGGAAATACCCTTGTTTAATCTTCGCAATATCTTCATCAAGTAATTCATCATGAAATGCATATGCCACGAGACAAAAGATTCCAAGTGTCGATCCCGCACATGCTGAAAATTCAAACCAACTCATTGGCGGTACATTTTCCTTATGAGCTTCAAACCATGTTTGCAAACGTGGTTCTCGCTCTTCTAATTTCACATGCTTATGAATTTGCAAGTCACAGTAATAACAAGCAAGTTCATGAAGGATTGGGGCAATCTTATTATAGTGCTTTGTTTTTCTTAGCACATCTTGGCATGTTGCAACAAGTTCATCTAAATAACCACCATCATCTTGATCATCTCGATAACGATAGTAATTCGCTCCTTCACTTTCAGGCGTTAATGCTGCTAACATCGATTCATGTAATGCAGCAAAATCATTCGGATCAAGCGATGTACTGCGATCACATAAGTTGTCTAAGTAATCACTAATCGTCTGATACGCCACAATAAAACGAATACATTCCTCACGGTGTTCATTTGCAAGCAACGCTAAAATACCACCGCCTTCACAATGAAACGTTTTATGTTCAATACTTGCAATAGCTTGACTATGAAGCTCATCATTCGGAATATGGTAGGCACGCTCTTTCCACATCGCTAGCTCATGGTGTACTACCGGAAACACATCACGGTATACTTTCGCCATGAGCGTTATGGGATTACTCGGTACGTTCACTTCTTCCTTCATCTCCTCTATTGAATGTACAAATAATAAAGAAGAAAACTTTCTCTTCATTATTTATTTGTTTCTATTATGTTATTGACATGTATTTCAGTAAATGCTTTGATATAGTTCAAAATTTCGTCTTGCTCATACTCATTTAATAACTCATGATAACAATTCGGCCATTCTTTATATGTCTTGTCACTAACCTTTAAGTTATCAAACCATTTACGGACACGTGTTTTATCTACAAGTTTATCCTCACAAGCCTGCATTAGCAAGAGCGGGACGTCTGGGAACTCATCGATTTTGTCATGAGCAATCTGGATAGATTTTATCAATTCACTATACCAACGAACTGACACCTTGCGCAAGAACAATGAATCATTTTCCATCGCATCGCGAATTTCTTTATTTCTTGTTGACATTTCGACTGTAAGATTTGTTGGGAATTGTAATTTCGGCATGAAAATATTTAACAACTTTGAAGCAGCCCGAAGCGGTGCGGCAGGTACAGTTAAAACTCCTAAACATGGCGAACTTAATATAATTCCATCTATATCGTCCCTCTTCGTTTCTTCCATCATCCGAATAACGATAAGACCGCCCATGCTATGTCCAAATAAAAAAATAGGCACTCGATATTTTCTTGCTTCCTTCACCCATAATTTTATTTCTTCTATGTATTCATCAAATGAGTCAATATGTCCTCTATTTCTTGAAGTTGTTCCATGAGCTGGAAGATCCCCCATAACAACATGATAACCGAAATGATTCCACATTTCTGCAATCCCTTCATAACGCCCGTGATATTCCATCGCACCGTGTACAATTACGATTACAGCTTTTGCCGCTTCCGCTTCATAATTCCACATACGAAACTCCTCCATTTCACTCTTTTTCATAATTTGATACACTAAAACTAGTTTCTAGGAAAGGAAGGCTTTACATGATATATCCTTATAAAGATAAAAATCCGAAAATTGCAAGTAGTGCTTTTATCGCTGACTACGTTACGATTACAGGTGATGTCACAATTGGTGAAGAATCAAGCATTTGGTTTAATACTATCATTCGTGGCGATGTGTCTCCAACAATCATTGGAAACAGAGTAAATGTACAAGATCAATGTACACTTCACCAAAGTCCACAGTACCCTCTTCTTCTAGAAGATGATGTTACAGTTGGGCATCAAGTTATTTTACATAGCTGCACAATAAAAAAAGATGCTTTAATTGGGATGGGATCTATTATTTTAGATGGTGCTGAAATTGGCGAAGGTGCATTCATTGGTGCCGGTAGTCTCGTTTCACAAGGTAAGAAAATTCCGCCTAATACATTAGCATTCGGTCGTCCTGCGAAAGTGATTCGCGAATTAACAGACGAAGACCGAGAAGATATGGAGCGTATTCGCAGACAGTATGTTGAAAAAGGACAATACTATAAATCCTTGCAAAAATAATTCCACTCGCTGCCGTTATATTGGCAGCTTTTTTTAACCCTAACGTTTTCTTTACAAAATCTTATTATTCACTCAATAAAATCTTATTAAAATAGAAAATAATACCTCAATATATATGTAAACGAGGAGGAGAGATTTTATGAAAGCTAAATCCATCAGCTCCTTATATAAAATAGAATGTTACATTTTTAAAGGAATTAACCGTTACTTTGATCAAAAAACATTAAATATCTTTTTCCGTACCATTACACATATTGGTGGTGCAACCTTTTCTATCTCACTAGCGCTGTGCTTTCTTATTTTTTCAAAAGGGCTCCTCCATCATGCAGCAATTGCGGCCAGCTTGTCATTAGCGATTAGCCATATTCCTGTGCAAATATTAAAAAGATGGTATCCACGGAAACGGCCGTATTTAGCCATCCAAGATGCAAAATACCCATTGCATCCGTTAACAGATCATTCCTTTCCATCTGGTCACACAACAGCTGTTTTTTCTGTTTTCGTTCCACTTATTTGCTATCATCCAAACTTAATAGTCATTTTACTTCCAGTAGCGCTATGTGTTGGAATTTCTCGTATTTATCTTGGGCTTCATTATCCATCAGATGTATTTGTAGGTATGTGCCTAGGCACATGTTCTGGCATCATCTCTTTTTATCAATTCATACCACTTTTCATGTGAATAATGAAAAAATGCGTAAGCAAATGGAAAATGCCACCTCTATCTGAATGCCCGTCCAATCATGCTCGACGTCTTTTAGAGTATTATCAGGAACATTGGCAGTTCTTACAAATCAGTTAGGCTATGCCTAACTGAAATTCATCCCCATCTTACCGCTGTGCTCTTGCCCGTCACGCGTTTGAAGATGGGGATGAATTTCGGAAATACGTTACATAAAAAAGAATCCCTTATTCCTTTTGGGACTCTTTTTTAAGTTTACTCACACAAATGATCTGTACATCAATAATTCGTCTTTGAAATACAGATCATTTGTATGATAATTTTTATAAATAATTGCTGAATAATAAACTTACATAAATGCTTTTAAAAGCTCTTGTACTAATGGAATTACTCCACCTATAAATTTTAAAACTGCCATTGCGATTTCCATATTATTCCCTCCTTTATTATAATATTAAGTTTTATAAATCTTTATACCCCTATTATAGTAAGCGCTTACAAAAATAGCAATACTTTTTTATACATAATATTTTATATAATACATCTCACTGTTTTATATAGGGGGGATGACCGAGATACATGTAATTTCGGGTCATATTCTGTATTTTTTTCAAAAAACTATATTTTGTTGGAACAAAAAAGTTTGAAATCAATAATGCTATGCGCATCATCACAGTCGAGAACCGTTGGGGTAGTTGGTATTACAGACAGATTCAGTTCTCAGGCATGATGACAAGAACAAATCCTGTCATATGTTCATAATTTCGTAAAAAACTTATATAACGTTTTTATAATTTACGTGTTAAACTTGTAACATCTAAGGAAGTCATTCTCTACCATTTGTCTTTTTTATTTCCCTGTTAGTAGCTCTAGAGTCCCCCTCTAGGGCTTTTTTTTATCCTTATTTAGCTGGAATTATAAATACAAAGTCATGTGCACCAATTCCTCTCTCTCAGTTTTTAGGACAGGGGTTTACCCACCATAAAGAATTCCGTACTTGGCTATCTATCATTACTAATCAGTATAGAAAGGATTCAGCTGTATTAAATCCCTTTTCATGTAAGGGATGTGAGTGCAAAATCATGGATATTTTTAGGCGAAATCAACTGGCTCTCTTTCAAGTTTTCCTTTAAATCATGAACATATAAATATTATCGCCGTTTTCGAAGATAAAAAACATCCGCTAAATTAGCGGATGTTCTTTTATTTCCCTCGGTGTTTTGCTTTCCGTTTTTGGATTTTCATTTGTCTCTTTTGTTCTTTTAATTCTTCTTTCATTTGACGTGTAATACATTTATTCATTTTCTTTTTTTGTTCTAATTCTATTCTCAATGCTTCATAAGATTTGTTAGAAACTCCATGATTTTTCATTTCTTTGGCTGCTAATCTTATTAATCTTTTAGGATTGATAGCCTTATTTTTTCTTTTATCAATAGAGTTTTTAACACCTGATGTACAATTTAATAACGGAATCATATCATGAAAAATGAAATCCAGTATTTCACTATCTTTTGGTTCTGATCTAAAAGTATGTTTACATACCTTCAACTTATTATTTTCCATCATTTCAACTATTCCAATCCAAAATTGTCCATCAAAGTAAATCGTAAGTTTCATTGAAAATCCCCCTTTTTATTACATGAGTGATGGACATCCCAGGGGGGAAGGTTATTGACAATAATTATTAAATTATTGCGTCCGGACTACCAACCGAACTGTATTTTTTCACTCTAAACTTATTATATTTCAAAATTTAGATTTGTAAACATTTAGCTGATATCACACTTTTAATCTTTACAACAGCATATTGATGGAACTACTCAGCCCCTTTTTTATACAACTGTATATATTCTTCCTTCGTATTCACATTCACAAACCATTCTTTTGGCATATTTATTTCTTCTCCTACTACATACTTTACGTTACACTGTGATAAAAGTTGTCCCATGCTTCGTTTGTCTTCCTCTAGTAGCGGATAAATTTTCTTTTTCACACTCCAGTGATACGCTGCTAATAATGGCTGTTTCCTTCCATCTATAATCGGAACAACTGCTTCACATTCATCACTCATTAGCCTTACTAATTCCGTAATCCACTCACTTGAAACATTTGGCGTATCACAAGGAGAAACGATATACCACTCCGCCTTACTATGCTCCATTCCTGATACAATTCCAGCAAGTGGACCCTTCCCACGGTAAGAAGGAATATCTTCTATAACAGGAACTTCAACTAAAGTAACAATTCTTTCTTTTATATCCGGATGAGTAATCACAACTACATCTTGGATGGTCGTCTTCATCACCTTAAGGATCTGCTCAATAAAAGTACGCCCTTGCCAATTTACCAATGCTTTCGGCTCCCCAAAACGTCTCGACATACCACCTGCTAATACAATGCCAGCTATTTTTTTCATTGACGGTACAACTCAAATGTAATGTGCCCTAGCTCTGGTAAAATCAATTTATTCATCGCAAGACGAACGGCTCCGCTAGAACCCGGCATTGAAAAAACAACTTTTCTGCCAATTGTTCCTCCAATTGCTCGACTTAACATCGCTGCGCTTCCGATATCCTCTAAGTAACTAATCATGCGGAACAGCTCACCAAAACCAACGATTTCTTTATCTAATAATGCCGAAACAGCTTCAATCGTCACATCACGCTTTGTAATACCTGTTCCTCCGTTTGTTAATACAATATCAACATCCTCTTGATGATAGCCAGATAATACAGCTTGCTGAATACTTTCTTTATCATCTTTCACAATTTCATAAGCTGTCACCTTATGCCCTGCTTCTATTAATAGTTCTTTTAGTAACTTACCACTCTTATCTGTTTCTTCTGTACGTGTATCAGAGACTGTGATAATTTTACAGCGCACTTCTTTTGGCGCTTGTTTTTTATGTTCTGTTACGCTCATTTCTCTTCTCTCCTTCTGATAAACTATTCTTCATTTTATCATATCGTATAGAAATGCCATTCAATATGAAGTACATCACATTTACATAATTATCTAGTGAATAACGAAAACACCATGATACAATATCAGTATATATATCCATAAAAAGGGAGTTTTTTTCACCTCAGATTCTATTTCTAATCCTGTTAACCTTATTCCAGTTGATTACCTGTAGCTATTTTAAAATGATACATCTTAACGCCGGACTGTTCTAACAAGTGCAGCAATCCCTCTCACACTTGCTTATTTCGTGAATTGGATTTGGAGACGTACAAAAATAATTGATACTGAATCATATTTTATGATTAGGAGGCTTACATATGGGACTCTACCAAAAACTAACAACAACATTTATTCTTCTAGTTGTCGCTTCTATAAGTGCCGGATTTGCCTTAAAAGACGCTGTGCCAAATGCTGCAATTGGCGGAATTGGATTTGCAACGCTATTTTTGCTATGCAGTGCTTTTTGTGCTGGAAAAGCTCGCCAGAAGAAAGGATGATGACCAATGTTCCGGAAAAAGCCAACACTTTGTAAATCATGTGGTAAAGAGATTGAAACGTATGAAAAAGCGTGGATTCATATGCCCTTGCCTGCAAGCGGGATGACAAATATAAAGAAGTACATTGAACTCGAAGGTGAAGTATATTGTAGTTCATGTGTTGAAGTATTAAAAAGAAGTAATTATGAGGTGAAGTAAAATCCAATGACAACAAGCGATAGGGTTATTTCAATTTTAAAAGATTATAGACAAGACAATTTTATGGAAATCCCGTCACGACAGCTGGGCAAGAATAGGCCGTGAAAATGTAATGTATGTATTACATACATTACAACGTTATTTACAATCTGCTAATAAAGAGAGCTTTATGTATTTTTACAAATAAAAAAGCTTTGCGCCTTCGCGCAAAGCTTTTTCTTCCTATATTATAGACCAGCTTGCTCTTTTAAAGCTGCTGCTTTGTCTGTACGTTCCCATGAAAGATCTACATCAGTACGTCCGAAGTGGCCGTAAGCTGCTGTTTGTTTGTAAATTGGGCGACGTAAGTCTAACATTTTGATGATACCAGCTGGGCGAAGATCGAAGTTATTACGAACTAGTTCTACTAGTACTTCTTCAGATACTTTGCCAGTGCCAAATGTATCAACTGAAATTGATACCGGTTGTGCTACGCCGATTGCGTATGCAAGTTGTACTTCTGCTTTGTCAGCAAGACCAGCTGCTACGATGTTTTTCGCAACATAACGAGCTGCGTATGCTGCAGAACGGTCAACTTTTGTTGCATCCTTACCAGAGAATGCACCGCCGCCGTGACGAGCGTATCCACCGTAAGTATCAACGATAATTTTACGTCCTGTTAAACCAGCATCCCCTTGTGGTCCACCGATTACAAAGCGGCCAGTTGGGTTAATGAAGAATTTCGTTTCTTCATCCATTAATTCTGCTGGTACTACAGCTTTAATCACGTGCTCTTTTAAGTCACGATCGATTTGTTCCCATGTAGCTTCTGGATGGTGCTGTGTAGAAATTACAATTGTATCGATGCGTACTGGCTTACCATTTTCATCATACTCAACTGTAACTTGCGTTTTACCGTCTGGACGTAAATATTCTAATGTTTCATCTTTACGAACTTCCGTTAAACGACGAGCTAATTTGTGAGCAAGTGAGATTGGAAGTGGCATTAATTCTTTTGTTTCATTACATGCGAAACCAAACATTAAACCTTGGTCTCCTGCACCAATTGCCTCAATCTCAGCGTCAGTCATTTGACCTTCACGTGCTTCTAGCGCTTGGTCAACACCCATAGCGATGTCAGCAGATTGCTCATCGATAGATGTTAAAACTGCACAAGTTTCTGCATCGAATCCGTATTTTGCACGAGTATAACCGATACCTTGGATTGTTTCACGAACGATTTTTGGAATATCTACATAAGTAGAAGTCGTAATTTCCCCCGCTACCAATACTAAACCAGTTGTTACTGTTGTTTCACAAGCTACACGTGCGTTTGCGTCTTTTTCTAAGATCGCATCTAAAATTGAATCAGAAATTTGGTCACAAATTTTATCTGGATGTCCTTCAGTTACAGACTCAGATGTGAACAGATGACGTTGTTTTGTCATGTGGTAAACCTCCCTACAGTAATTGTATATATTGTACGGAACTCATCCTTAATTTGCCACAAACTGCGACATTCATATATTCCCACACAAGTATAAAGAAAAACCTTTCCTATTATATAGAGGAAAGGTTTAATTTGCTACTTGCATACTGCTTTTTGCCCTTCGCTCTTATCGTTCGAGACCTTTAGCCTCGCACAGGTTTTAGCACCTATTCACCTGTTTATTACCATTACAAGTGAGGTTGCTGGGCTTCATCGGGCCTGTCCCTCCGCCAGCTCGGGATAAGAGAGTATCCGTCCCAACCTATACTAAAGAAATGACATTCATTTGTCAATTAATATTCACATATTCCTACAAGTTTTTCGCAGTGTATTTCGAGCAAAATTTAATAGGAAAATATTGCATTCGCACAAACAAAAATAAATAAATAGTATACATTATTTATATGATTGTGTTATACTCTTAGTGGGATTGCGAGAAACATTTCATAAAATGAAAAGGATGGTATATAAATATGAGTACTGTGAATGTCCAAATTGGATTACATGAATTACTGAACGGAAGCAATGCACAGGTTCAACTAAGCGTTCCACAGTTAGTGGAAAAAGTATTAATGAGAAACGAAGGAAAATTAACTTCTACTGGCGCTGTTTCTGCTTCAACAGGTAAATATACAGGACGTTCTCCTAAAGACAAATTTATTGTGAAAGAAGCATCGGTTGCAGACAAAATTGCTTGGGGATCTGTAAACCAACCGATTTCTGAAGAACATTTTAATAAATTATATACAAAAGTGTTAGAATACTTAAAAGAAAAAGATGAACTATTCGTATTTAAAGGATTTGCTGGTGCTGACCGTAACTATCGTCTTCCAATGCAAGTTATTAACGAATATGCATGGCACAATTTATTCGTACATCAATTATTTATTCGTCCAACTGAAGAAGAAGAAAAAAATCATGAAGCACAGTTTACAATTGTTTCTGCACCAAGCTTTAAAGCAGATCCAGCAATTGACGGTACAAACTCTGAAGCATTTATTATGATTTCATTTGAGAAACGTATCGTATTAATTGGTGGTACAGAATACGCTGGAGAAATGAAAAAATCTATCTTCTCTATTATGAACTTCTTACTTCCAGAACAAGATATCTTTTCTATGCACTGCTCTGCAAACGTAGGTGAAGAAGGTGACGTAGCCTTATTCTTCGGTTTATCTGGAACAGGTAAAACAACATTATCAGCTGATCCACAACGTAAATTAATTGGTGATGATGAGCACGGCTGGTCTGATAATGGTGTATTCAATATTGAAGGCGGTTGCTACGCAAAATGTATTAACCTTTCTCACGAAAAAGAGCCACAAATCTTTGATGCAATTAAGTTTGGATCAGTATTAGAAAACGTTGTAATTGACAACCAAACACGCGTTGCAGATTATAACGATACAGCATTAACAGAAAACACACGTGCTGCATACCCAATCCATGCGATTGACAATATCGTATTACCAAGTGTTGCAGGACATCCAAATACAATTATTTTCTTAACTGCTGATGCATCTGGCGTATTGCCTCCAATCAGTAAGTTAACGAAAGAACAAGCTATGTACCATTTCTTAAGTGGTTACACTAGTAAACTAGCAGGAACTGAGCGCGGTGTTACATCTCCGCAAGCTACATTCTCAACTTGCTTCGGTTCACCATTCTTACCGCTTGATGCATCTCGCTATGCGGAAATGCTTGGTGAAAAAATCGAGAAACACGATGCAAAAGTATTCTTAGTAAACACTGGCTGGACTGGTGGCGAATACGGCGTTGGAAAACGTATGAACTTAGGTTACACTCGCGCAATGGTGCAAGCTGCACTAAATGGTGAACTTGATAAAGTGGAAACAGCAAAACATGACATTTTCGGTCTTGAAGTTCCACTTCATGTACCTGGTGTACCAGATGAAGTATTAATGCCTGAACAAACATGGGCTGATAAAGCTGCTTACAAAGCAAAAGCACTTGAACTTGCTAGCAAATTCAAAGAAAACTTCAAGAAATTCGGTAGCGTTTCTGAAGACATTATCAACCTTGGCGGTCCAATCGCTTAATTTACCTTTTACTGTATGAATGACCCTTTACTCATATGAATAAGTTTGTTGTAACCTAAAAAGCACGCGTACTCACCGACAAAACCCAATGCGGCTTTGCAGGTTACACATACTTACAATAAAAAAGAGGCTTACGATTTTGTCGTAAGCCTCTTTCTTTATATCCACTTGGATTTTTCAACATATAAATCGCAGCTTTGGAAACAAAAACAAATTCCCTACTCTCTTTCTCCTTTTGTTTTCACATGGCATGGGGCGGAAAAAGGCACTAACCGCTCCTATCCATCGCTGGACGCTCTTTTCCACCCAAAAAGAAAGGTTTTATGTCGTTATCTATTTCTTCTCATCTTTCATGCTGTAATATCCTAAATTTATTACGATTAAGAAATAACCACCCATAATACCAACAGCAAATGCCCACATGACCATATGGTGTTCGATCTCATACATAATAATTGCACCAAGTATTGCTGCCGCAAATCGATTAATCATACCGAGCGTTGGCGCCTTCGTCTTTTTTACAACACTATCTCCAAGCTTTTCAATGCGTCTTCCTAAAATCCAAACGCAATACATACTAACAATGAGTCCAATTCCCATACCTAAAAAGTGAGCAGAAAAAGGGGTTATTGCCCACCCTAATAACATTATGCCTAACAAATAATACATTTGGATTTTAAACGCCCTTAGTGACATATTAATCATGCTGTACTCCTTTTATCATCTTATTTACATATCATCAGATCTTGTCTGTTACATTCCTAGAAAAACAATATAAACACTATCTCTATGTTGTTAAAATATTTTTCGAAAATAATATTATACAAGATTTATAATGTCGGTTCAGGATATTTTGTGACGTTTTTGCAAACATTTTTTCATCCATTTACGAAAAAGTTGATATCAATCTATGAACATATGGATATGATGTAGTAAGTACACAAATAAAGGGGGCGACTAATGGTTTATTCTTTAATGGCTCTCATTCATTTCATTATCCCTGCACTTATTGGGCTCTCATTATATTGGTACACCAAAAATTATAGTATCTTCTATGCTGTCCTCGGTGTCCTTCTTCCTGGTATCATTCTCATTGCACTGTTTCGCATACCTTTTCTCAACTTAATCCCACTTATTACCGCTATTTTATTTCTTATATTTTTACCAAAAATAAAAAAATAGGAAAGCAGATCATGAATGATCTACTTTCCTATTTTGATATATGTTCTGATATAGCAGGCCGTGCTTCTAGCTTTTCAGACTTCACAAACCACAAACCAAGAAAAATAATCCCACCGCCAATCATTTGCTGCAATGAAATATGTTCCTTCGCCCATACTGCTGCAAATAAAACCGCCACAAGCGGTGTAATATACATATACACCATCGTATGAGATGCACCAATTTTTTGAACTCCGATATACCACATAACTAAACCGAATACCGTTACAAAGAAAATAGAATATAATAGCGCAAACCATGTCATTCCTTGTTCAATCTGAAACGGCAACGAAAAAATATGCCAACCACTCAATATGACAAGCGGAATCACTCCAACAACTGCTGACCACGCCGTCACACGAAGTGCTGAATATTTTTTGATAAGCGGTCCCGCTAGTACTGGATATAGCCCCCAGCACATCGATGTAATGAGTCCAACTCCATTTCCATAAACAGACCCCGCAAGTGAATGCCCTGCTAATAAAACAAGAGCTGCGCCAGTGCAAGCTATAATAGAGCCAACTAACTTTCGAGAAGAAAATTTCTCTTGTTTAAGTAAAATTGCAAACATCGTGGTAAAAATAGGTGAAATGGAAATAAGTAACGAAGCGTTTGTTGCAGATGTATATTTGACAGTTTCCATAAATAAAGTTTGATACAAGGCAATGCCAACAATACTGACAATAACAAGCCTTGGTATATCTCTTCGCTCCATGTGCAGTGACTTTTCAATATAAAATGTAAGTACTAATAATAGCGGTGCGGCTGCTATCATACGAAGTGCCGTAAACTCAAGTGCTGTAAATTCTTCCAGCCCATATTTCGCAATTGTATAATTAACACCCCAAATAATCACAACACTTAAAAGTAATAATTCAATCCCCCATCTTCTCATACGCACACCCCTCCGCAAAGAAAATTATACAGAAAATTCAATCTAATGTACATTTTATTAGCTAAAGAATGTCATCAGAAAAAGGAGCGCACAATTCGCTCCTTCTTAATTAGTTATACTCGAATATGAAGTTTCATGTTTGGATTATAAAATTGACTCGGGCTTTTCAGCTGAAAATGTCCCCCTGATTCGTGCAAATCAACAATTAACTTATCATCCATAAACACAAGCTTCGTGCGATCTGCAATAAACTGAAATTTATTAGATTCAATGTCTACATCACGTTCATCTTTCTCTGATACAGCTACTAAATCAATAATCCCACTCATCACACAGCCGCATCCTTCATTATCATAAAATAACTTTATATAATTCGTTTCACTTGGAATCGTATCCATAATCCTTTTATATGCTGCATCTGTTACAGTAACATACATATTGTGTTCCTCCCTATTTCTATACGTAATTTTTATATTGTACCATTCTTTTCATACATTTTACCTGTTTGTTATATGCAGAAAATTAAGACTAATATATAATATCAAAGATAAAGGAGGATGTATTATGCCAGCCTTACAAGAAGTACAACATGCACTAGATCATTTATTCCAAATCAAAAAATACGGAAAAGATAGTGCCTTTAGTCGCTTTATTCCAGCTGTATACGATTCAATCGAATTCCCTTGGCAACAATTTTTTGAAACAGATTTTGTAAACATCTTTAACGGGCTTATGATAAAAGGCGCCGAAACTGTCAACACAGTCTTTTTAGCTGTATTCCCAACTGATGATGTTCTCGAAAAATTCATCTCACAATCTCAGCCGGGTGATTTACTTTTTATGCATCATCCCCTTGTAGTTGATTGTTTGAAAAAACTCGCAGTATGAAAAAGAAATAACTTGATTTACAAAACCAATTTTACCAAAACCTTACTTTTTATAACTTTATATCTTGTTATTTGGATGTAATGTTGTTACAATAACATCAAGATATATATATACCTACATTCAAAAAGAAGAATTTTAATAGCAAGGTTTGAATTTTTATTTTCTCTAATGATTCTTATACAGCTTACCTTCGGCGTCGCATGCCACTACCTTTGTAAGCGTATACTTCAAACTGCTTACTTCTGTTACTTCTTGCGTTCTAATGACTTGACCATTTTGTAGTAAGTCTACTTTGACCTTTTTCAGACGGTTTGTCGCATTATCGTCTTTCCATGTCTTTGTTCCTTCTACTACTGTTATCTAGGACACTTTTGTATTTGTAATGTATATATATATCTTGTCACGTAAAAATATTCATCTCCCGCCAATTTGTTGGTTCTATAATCCTTTACACAAATTGAGAAGGGAGAATTTTAATAAAAAACATGCCAAGCGCTTTTTTAGCACTTGGCATGTTTTTTTACTTAATGACTACAATACTAGCATCGTAGTACTATGAATGATCTAATTTTATTATTAACCTCGTTGACGACGGAATAAGATTCCCCCAAAGACTAACAACAACACACCTACAAACATTGAAATAAGTTCCGTTGGTGTTCCTCCTGTTTTAGGAAGTAATACTGATTGCTTATTACTTTCTTTAGCAGATGAAACTTTCGAATTGTGATCTGTGCTTGTATTTGTAGTTGTACCTGTTTCTGTATGTGTTCCCGTCTCTGTACCGGTATTTGTAGTTGTACCTGTTTCTGTACCTGTTCCCGTTTCTGTACCG